>JALYIG010000147.1 GCA_030775885.1 Acidobacteriota bacterium
CGCTCGCTCGTTCCCTGGACCTGCGGTGCAACTTGCTCTAAGTGCCGCGTCTCTCCATTACGTATACATCGAGCCGAAGCCGAAACGGAATTACGTGGCACAATGGAACGTTTCAGTGGAGGTTCGGCCGACCAGCTCGTCTTCTGTAGTAGTTGGCTATGTGGGATCGAGGGGCATCCATCAACCGTTTCGCGCCGACGACGCAGACGTCGTACTCCCAACCCGCACTGCATCGGGCTACGTGTGGCCTGCAATCGGCTCTGGCACTCGGATCAACCCGATCGCTGGGCGGACCGACTATCTTGCGTGGCGTGGTGATTCTAACTACAACGCGCTGCAGACACAGGCAAAGGCGTCTGTTTACGGTCTGCAGATACAAAGCTCCTACACCTGGTCGAAGTCCCTTGACACGGGTTCAGCCACCATCGCCGGAGACCAGTTCTCGAACTCCATCGCTACTCTTCCCTGGTACGATCTCTCTTTGGACTACGGCCCCTCCGACTTCAATGTCGGCCAGACTCTATCGGTCCACTTAACCTATCCCTTTCCGGCTCCTGCACACACCGGATGGTATCTACGGGGCTGGCGTGGGGTCGGCAACTTCACGGCCTCTGCAGGGTCACCCTTCACGCCAACGATCGGTGGCGATCCTCTGGGCACCGGCTCGGTGGAGCCCTACGACGTACCCAATCGTGTGCTCCAGTCCGGCTGCGGGAACGCAACCAGCCATCACAACGCGGCGAGTTATCTGAAACTCCAGTGCTTCGCATTTCCGAATCCAGTCAATCTCCTAGGGAACCTTCGCCGCAACACCATCAACGGTCCAGGGCTCCAAACATTCGACGTCTCTTTTTTCAAGGAAACCCCGCTGCGCATCCGGAGCGATCTAAACCTGCAATTCCGCGCGGAGGTCTTCAACGTCTTCAACCATCCGAACCTGGCCCCGCCGCTCGAACACCGCGCCCTCTTCAACGCCCAGGGTGCCCCCATCAACGGCGCTGGTCAGATCGTGACGACGACCACCCCGTCCCGCCAGATACAACTGGGGGTCAAACTGGTCTGGTAACGCTCGTCAGGCGTGAGGACATGGGTCACTCTACCCTTTCCGTGCTCAGGCCATCCAAGATTTGATCTCTTCCCTAATCGAGTTCGCATCACAGCCATTGGGAACGCCGCACGAATTGGGAACAAGAGTCAGGAATATCTTCCTCGAGAGCTGTGCCAGCATAGTCCCGCCCCGCTGCCAGAATGTCGGCCAAGAGGAGGTGCGCTTGAGGGCGTTCATGCTGCGTATCAAGAGACTGGAATTTGCGTGCGCTACTCGCGGCGCTCTTCACCGAGGAGCAGGGACGATTTAGAACGTAAACCGTGTCTGTAACTCCAGCCGCCGATTGTTCGCGGCTTCGGAAAAGTTGGCCCCACTCTGGGCAGCGCTCCCGGCTGCTTGATTGGCTCGGCCGAAGAGTGGCGAGGCGATGTCACCGATGATTGGCCCTGGGTTGTTGTGATTCAGGATGTTCCTTATTTGCATGGTGACCACAAGGGTGTAGCGCGGCTTCGTTCCACCCGATGCAGAGTTCGCCTCATGCGTGCGCCCCAGTAGGATGGTCTGACCGACGCGAAGGTTGAGCTGGATGGAACCAGGTCCGCGCCCGTAGTTTCGAGGGAGGATGGTTTCGTCCGAGGTCGGATTGGGATCAAGCAGACCATAGGATGTGGCGATGAGGCCTGCCTTCGTGGGGTTGTTGGCTATGCCGGGCCTGGCGTTAAAGATGGTGGTTCCGTACACGTCGCGTCCCACCGTCAGGTTGAATGGAGCCCCGGACCGGACCGTGAGAAGCGGGCTGAGAGTGGTCTTCCAAGGTGCAGTGAATGTGCCCCCGAACGTCTCGATGTGGTGAATGTCGGTCCCGGCGGGGCCGTACTCTCCCGTCATGCTATACGGGTTGGCGGCGAAGGTTCCTGCTCCGTCGCTGTTGCTGAACGCGCGATTGAACGTGTACGAACCGAACAGGGAGATGGTCGCTCTGACGTTTGCGTTCACGTTGGCGATGAGCTGATTCTGGTTGTACCGGGCGGAGGAGGCCACGGCGAAGACCGGATTGCTGTTGCCGAGAGGGTATGTGCCAGCCGGCAGCGGGGCGTTCAAGGCAAGCGACCGGAGCTGGTGCAACCCATGTGTATTGGTGTAGCTGACGGCGACGACGGTGTGGGCTGGCAACTGGCGTTCGGCGGACAGTACCGTCTGTATTAGAAAGGGAGACCGGATGTCCGGCTGGATGGTCTGGATCGAATTTGGAGCCTTGCTGGCCGCAAGAAATGAGGCGGTGGGAATTACCGGAAAGAATGATGGGTTCCGGATCACATACTGCTGTTGCGTGACCCCGTTATAACGTAGCGAACTGAGGATGCTTCCGAGGGCGAACCGGTCGTAGAAAATCCCACTTCCTCCGCGCAGTACGAGCTTCTGCTGAAAGCGTGCGGGAGCCCAAGCCACCGCGACCCGGGGAGCGAAGTCCCAGGCATCGGAAATGTTGTTCTGTAGTTCGTACCGTATGCCTGCGCTCAAGGTCAGATTGGGCCGGACCTTCCAGTCGTCTCCGGCGAACAGCGCGGCGTCCACTTGGGATGCTTGAATTTGCGGGTTTCCCGCGCTGACGTTGAACTGATTTGGACCGGCCCCGAGAGCGCGTATCTGCGCATCGCTGAGCCCCTGCTTCTCGAAGATGAGTGTCCGGCGGTATTGTTCGATGGACGTAACCGGGACGATCAGCTGACTCCCGGTTGAGCCGAGTACCGGCTGGTTGTTCGAATCCAGTTGTGGCCCCGTGCCACCGCTGAAGGTGAACGTGCCGTTGAAGTTTTGCTGGGAGACATTCTGGTCGGAAAAGGTTCTCAGTCGACCGCCGAAGCGCCAGTTCTGCTTCCCGCGGGTAATCGTCGTTATGTTCTGTAGTTCGACGTTCTTCTGATTATCGGAGGAGTTCCCAACGGTTGAGCCACCACCGGTGAATGCACTGGACACCTGGATGGACGGGCCGGAGTTCAATGGAGTGGAGATGCTCTGAACCGTGAAGTACTGGAACCGCGTTTCGTTGACTGTGCTTTGGCCAAGCACAGCGGTCTCGGTGGCCTGAACCGTCTGGTCGGAGGAGATGGCGTGATAAGCACTTTCAGGCAGGCTGAAGCTCCCCAGGCCTGAATCCGCGATGTCGGACCGGCTATAGCGGTAACGTGCTGTCAGAGTATTTGTGGCGTTGAGCTGATAGTCGAGCCGTGGAGTGATGAATCCCTGGAGTTGGGGAACGCTGAAGACCGTGGTCGAGGGATCGATAATGCCGAAGGTCGAGGGATCGAGGGTGCTTCCGTTGATGACCGCACCGTTCGTGGTGTCCTCGAAGCGCCAATCCAGGGTGTAGGAGGCACGTCGGTTGAGCGGGCCTCCGATCGTGCTGCCGTACTCCCGCAGCAGGAATGGTGCCTTCACGGAGGCATAGGGGTTACGGGAGTTCCAGAAAGCCCCACCCAGGTTGAAGGATTCGCTCCCATGGAACTTGTCATAACCTGGCTTTGTGAGGATTTCGATTCTGCCCAGCCCTAGCTTGTCGTACTCCACCGAGAAAGGGTTCTGGTTGACGCGAATCTCCCGAATGGAATCCTTCGGCGGCATGACGCCGGTACTGAAGCCATCGATGTAGAACGAGCCGCCGCTTGGACCGGCTGCCGGGCCAGCCAGAGCCTGAAGGTCGGAGGCGAGATCATCGGGATTGTCTGCGAGTGCGTTGAGATCGGAGCCACTCAGAACGAGAGCCCCCGCGTTTCCGGAAGGTTCGACGGAAACACTACCCTGCGCATCTGCCTCAACTGTCAATTGCTGCTTGACCGCAGCCACAAAGAGGACCAAGTTCAGGGTCTGTGGCACCCCCATCACAGTAAGGGTAATCGGTTTCTTAATCTCGAACCCGGGAGCCTTGGCTTCCAATGAGTAGGTGCCGTAGGGTAGATTTCGGAGTACGTAAGTGCCGTCCGAGGTGGCGACGGACTGGAATATGTTGCCGCTCGAATCCTGCGCAGTGACTGCGGCTCCCGGGATGATGGCGTACGTCTCGTCCGTGACTCGCCCACGAACGCTTCCCGATTGCGCAGCGACCGTGCCTGCAAATGCACAGAAGATCAGAAGGTAAACCTTAACGAACCTCATATACCTGAACCACCGCATCCTGCTGTCCCTGTTTTGGGATGGCCACAAAAAGCTCGTTCACGCTTGGTCTTGAAGACGGTTCTCTCGTCAAGGTTTTCCTTGTCGAACCTGCGGCGACCGAAGATGCGCTCGAGATTACGAGTCTCGGCGGCTGGCGCAAGTACCTTGAGACGCTTCACTACAAGTTACCGAATATCAGGCGAACGCGGCGCAGGCAGTCTTCTCGTCTGGATGCAGCGTGGTGTAACGCGTAATTCCGACCATCGTGAAAACCTTGATGAAGTGCGGTTTTAGACCGAATGTCTGGACCTTCTGGCCTCCTTTGCTTGCGGCAATCATCAGTTGAATAATGATTGCAATACCGCTGGAGTTGAGATAATCCACGTGGGAGAAGTCGAGCAGGACACGCTTCGTCTCGGGCGGGAGCCCCTGAAAAGTGCCCAGGACCACAACCTTCGATGCGCTGGTGACGTCGCCGGTGAATCTGAGTACTGTGATGGGCGCGCCGTCGCTGGCTTGCGCTGTCTCCACCTTCACCTGCGTAACCTTCTCCGCCATTCTTTCCTCCTCTTAGCTCGTGCGAGTTTCAGCCTTCGCCGTCTTCTCCCGGTTTCAACCGGATCACCATGCGGGCAAAGCTGCCGTCGCACGGTGTTCGTCCCCATTCGGCCTCATCCACCAGGGCCTCAATCAAAAACATCCCCATGCCCCGTGCATGTTCATGCTCGTGCATCTTTTGATCGATATCGGGCGCGGGGATTCGTCCTTGCGGTCCTTGTCCGGTATCGACGACCCTGACCTCGAGCGAGTCCGATCCCTTTGTGAGTATGACACCTACGGGCAAAGTTTCGTCGAGCTTGTTGCCGTGTTCCATTGCGTTGATGCACGCTTCCGCGACGGCCGTTTTCAGATCTTCGATACGGTCTTCATCGAAGCCCATGGACCGGGCGAGATCGG
>JALYIG010000148.1 GCA_030775885.1 Acidobacteriota bacterium
GGTTAGGCCAAGGTGCAGGGCGTAATCGCAGCGGGACGCAAGCTCGGTATACACATCGATCAGGTCGCCCACCCCGGATACCTTCGCGCTGAGGATGATCTGGTCGCGTCGCAGGCCATAGCGCTCAGCCGCCGCAGCATTGTCCAGAGCCGACACCACCATTGCCTCCATCATCACGTCGCGTGCGGGAAGGGGATTGGCAGCTTTCGAATTCTCGTCCATCATCTTGGTGAGCAGCGCCTGGTCTAGAGAACCCCAGTTCACTCCGATTCGAACCGGCTTCTGATACTCGACCGCTACCTCAACCATCGTGCGGAAGTTGTCGTCGTCTTTGCGTCCGATCGAAACGTTCCCCGGATTGATACGGTACTTTGCCAGCGCGCGTGCGCACTCAGGATAGTTTCGCAGCAACTGGTGGCCGTTGTAATGGAAGTCCCCGATGATGGGTGTCTCCCAACCCTTGGCACGGATACCGTCGATAATATAAGGCACCGCTTTGGCCGCGGCATCGTTATTCACGGTCACCCGCACCAATTCCGAGCCGGCGCGTGCCAATGCTGCAATCTGCTGAACCGTTGACTCAACATCCGCGGTGTCCGTGTTGGTCATTGACTGCACTACAACCGGTGCGTCGGACCCGACAGAAACCGCTCCAACCTTTACCGAAACTGCGCGTCGCCGCTGTAACTGGGGCATAAAGTCTCCACCTCCAGTTTACCAGTTACACTAGGGTTGGACGGCCCGGTAGCTCAGTTGCATAGAGCAGCGCACTCCTAACGCGAAGGTCGGCGGTTGGAATCCGCCCCGGGCCACCACTAACTTGCTGTAATAAAAATAGATAGACGAATCATGAAATTGACTGAATCAGGTCACGTAACTACTGTGACGGGATTGAGACGGGGTGGGGTGGTCATTCCGGCACCTCCCTGCATATTGTGCCGCACGAACAAGAGGCCAGCTCGCGATGGGCTGGCCCCTTTTCTGCTCTGTCGTTTCCATGACTTACATAGCCAAGGGAAGGATGAGCAGGTTGGCCTTCTGGACCGGCTTCTTCTTCATCGCCGCCGACCGCCGCAGCGCATTCACGGGGGTTGAATCATCGAGGTCAGCAAGGCGGAGGAGCTCGGCGTGGGTGACCATTGGATGGCCACCCGTGTTCTTGGTTTTGACACGACCGCTAGACTTAAGCTTGGCGAAACTGCACTTCTCAATCGAGAGGAGTCGGCCAGCATTCTCCATCGTGTAGCGAAGCAGGGGATACATCGGTGGGGCAGGGATAGCAGCGGCAGCAGCGGCCTGGATCGCGTTCTCCGCCAACGCAGTCACGGCAGCCAAAGCAACCGCTGCGGAACTGAGCTTGTACGCGGTGACGGCTTCGTCGGCGGCGACGGTGAGCATGCATTGCACTGTCTCGATCAGCGCAGCAGCATCTAGGGGTGTCAGCGCACCTACACAGTCGGCGATCTCGTCGGCGATGCTGCGCGGCTCTGGGCGGTTGACAGGAATCTGCTTGGCGAGGGGTTGGGCCATGGTGGACTTGGCGACGGTGGAGAAGTCGGGGGTGGACGGGGAGGCGGAGGCGGTTATATTTGCGGTCACTTTAATAAATACCGGGTCCTTGAGTTCGGCGGTGATTATGGGGCCGAGGTTTCTTAGATGGGCACCTTCCGAGGGCCGACAAGCCCGAGTCGAAAGTTGAATCGCCTGCTCCTACGTGGCGCGGGATGCCTTGATTCCTTGAGCTACTACCATTCTGTGAGATCAGCGAAGGATCGGGAAGTTGCGCTCCTCGGGAACGCGACCCCCTTGGGATGGAGACAAGGGCCTCGATGACGGAGGGCTAGTAGCAGGCTTCAGCGAGCTGAGTGAATTTGGCGATCTCCTCCGCGTCCGCTTCCTCGCCCTCACCACCACCCACAGCCATAACTTTTGGGGCGGCCAGACACTTGGCATCAACGTGGTAGGAGTTGCCGCGAGTCGTAGCACGCATGGTACGGTAGGTGTCCGGCTGGCAGCGCACCAGGACGCGTTGGCCGACCAGGCGGGCAAGCTCCTCCGTATAAGCAATGGGGGCTTCATCCTTCGGCTCCTCATGGTAATCGGAAGAACCCATGCGATAGGAACCACCGTCACGCCGCACACCGGTGAGTGTCAGTGGCATGTCGAATGGGTTGAACCCATGTTCCTTCTCCACCACGCCCTCTAATAAGATCCATCCACCTGCCGGTAGGTGGCTGTGCACGGACTTGGGCAGGGGGTTTTCAGCACTTAGATCGAAAGCAAGAGTCTCATTGGTGATGGAGAGACAGACCAGGAACTCAGCCATGTTCTTGTTCGTCTCCTGGTGGGCGATGTCGTAGATAGAGCCATCGGCGAATTCGAGGACACAATCAACCTCGCTCCACGAAACTTCATGACTGGTGGACTCCAGGAGCAGTTTCTCCCGTGCGTCTTCGCCGTCACCGGCGTCCTCATCTTCCATAGTGAGTGCGATCTCGTACTGATCTGCGAGGGTCAAGTGTCTCTCTGTCATGTGTGTGCCTCTGGTTCCTTGCGGTTGTTCCTTGTGGGTCTCTCGCGCTTGGTGCGGTTCGCTCGTTCCGAGGGGCTGCGGTTTATCTAGTCCCGTTCTGTGGATCGACCCGGGATTCCGGAAGTTCCCAGGCTGGGCAATCTCGATCGACCAGCCTGGGCCTCGGCCTACTTAGAGTCGCGGCTTGCCCGAAGCCTCCTAATAAGCCTGTCGTCGAAGGAGTCGATGGTGTAGCGCCAGCCGAAGGCGGCTTCAAGGACCCCTGCAACGCTCATTGAGGGCCACACCGGTTCCGCAGGGCTCACCGCAGCGACGCTCACTTCGCAGTTAGACTGGTAGCGGTACAGCACCATCCACGTCTCTGAAGCCAGCGTTATGTGCGACGGAGTCCAATAGTCCCAAGGCAAAACTGGGAAGAGATTGACTGGCCACAAGTAGAGGGATCCACCGGTCGTAATCGAGAGGGCCAGACGGACATGGGTCACTTTTAAGTTGCCCTTCGTTTGAATCAGCAAACGGAAGATAAACTCGTCGGCGATCCGATAAATCCTGCCGCTTGAGACGTCTTTGATCCAGTAGACGTCAATGGTCCGCAACTCCTCCGAGGGGTGGGTGCGCACCAGCTCCTCGTTGTGGGGCTTGCGAATCTCAATCAGCGTGAGCTTCTCGGGTACCTTCCGCCCAAGGTTGCTGTGTAAGTTGTCGTTGTCGGCGGCCGTTGTGCTAATGGCTGTCGCGGGGGCGGGTACTGCGTGATGCTCGAACTGCTCCATGTGCTTCTCCCTTTTTGCTGGTCGCTCTCGCCTTGGCAAGAATCGGCTCTATAGGTAAATACCGATTTAAGGGTTGGCACCCTGAATTGGTTCAGGAAATAGGCGAAAATACTTTTTGCAGGAGGTGGTCCGATTGGAAGGAGTGCCCAGGGACCTCCAGATGCCCATGGTGTTTCCCGGGACTCCTGCTTGGCGCTTTGTTCTCCTAGGCATGCTGCTCAATGGCGTCGCAGTGATGCAAGCAGGCGGAGGGGCGGCCTGTCTGGTCTCACAAGCCCGATGATGAAGGCCTACGCCGCCCCCGATGGGTTGGTCATGTTGGCGGGGCCAGTGGTCGCGGGCAACCTTCGACATCCCCTATATGACCCACTCGACTCCGAACCTTTCATTCGCAGCCTCAATACCGTGGATATCGAATCGAGGCTCACCTAACTCCTCCGCCAGGAGTGTGAGCAGATCGTCGAAGCTGAACTCGCCGTCGCACTGGTCGGCGAAGCACTTGAAGCCAATGCTGTCCGCGCCAACGATGATCGCTGTTTTCCGGTCACCATGGTTGGAGTGGTGGGAGAAGTCATTGAACGGGCAAACATCGAGGTAGTAGTGAGTGGTCCCATCGGGTTTTGGCATGAACCCGGTCATATAGATGAGGGGCTCGTAGTGAGCGAAGAACTCCTTCATGTTTTTCTGCGAGACCGCCGGAGTAACCACCATTTTCTTGGGCTCAGGTGGAGGGGCATGCTTGCGCAGACCTATCAGGTCCGCATATGTCAGACGCCGGGAGATTGACGGTGCGACGAGCAGCTTGCTTTGCCGCCAGGGCCGGTCTTCGCTGTGTGGCCCCTTTCTGGACATCGTGCCCGGAACCTTCGTGATGCGGCAGGAGTCGTGGACGCTGGTGTCGACGACTGCTCCGGCGGACGAGAACTTCCAGGACAGGATGCGCAGTGTCTCCTTCACCGTGGTGGAGTCCGCTGCCGGGAGTGAGATCGGGTAGATGCTGTGATAGCCGTTCCCGGAATCGATTACCACCGGTTCGGGCCATCCGAGGGAGCGCAAGAATGTCTGCACTGCAACCGTGACGTCCCACGCAGCCGCCTTCTCCGTCTCGGTGGCGTTCGTTCCTTTCGGGCGTTCAGGGTCGATATCGACGAGCATCCACTTTCGGGCGGCGATGTTCGTGGCGCGAGTGGCATACGTCCGCTTTGCGACGTTGTTGGTGATGAACTTGAGCGTTTTGGGGTCAATCTCATTGAGACCCCAGTAGACGGCCTTCACCTCGTCGCACTCTGACATGGTTTCGGCGGTCATCACGAGGGAGCGACGGTCGTTGAAGTAACCGCTCATGATCCCTTCGTCAGTCAGGAGCCGAAGCTCTTTGATTGAACCGGGGGGCATGAAAATCTCTACTGCTTTTACAAGATCCGATGACATACTGTCTCCTTTAATCCTCGTCCAGCGAACCGAACGCCAATTCACGTATTCCACCACCGAGTTGGGCGGTAAGCTCCCGGCACGCTGCCACCACGTCTTGTGTTGGCTCGAACCAATAGTCGTTGGAGTTCTCCCGGTTCAACTTCTTGCGGAGCCCGAACTTCTTCTCCAAGGTGCTGAGTTGGCTGTTGATCTTGGAGCGCATGATCACGGCGGTCGCCTCAAATTCGAGATTGATCCCGCCCGCTTGAGCTGCGCGGTGCAGACGTTGCGCGAGGGCGGTCATCTTGATGGGTTGATCGAACGACATGCCTTGGGGATGGACACTGCCGATGTAGAGTTCGATGGCACGGTGGAGAGGGTTGTTCAGGTTGGCTTCTTCGTCCTGGGAGTCCGTCATGGCTTTCAGTATCTCGGTCCCAACGTGAATCCAATCTTCATGGATAGCGCAGCGCATGATGAAGCCAGTGAGGTCCTGGAGTCTTGAGTCGTGGCGCGGCAGATACTTCGCCTGAGCCTCCAGGGCGGCAAGTATGTTCTTCGCGCGACCGAACAGTTCAGTCAAGACGGCGTCACGAGCTGCCTGGGCTTGCGTCTTGAAGTTGTGCCCCCCGGGGTCCTGCTGGCGGTTGCGGGGTTTCAACGGGATGATGAGAGTGCGGCCCGCGAGCGTGTCCCGCATGAACCCAGCCGAGATCGCGGTCAGGACTAAGTTCGATATCAGTGGGTATTGGATGTGAGTGTTCGTCGAGTAGAGAATTCGGCGAGACACCCCACCCCCAGTGGAGGTACGGCAAAGCAGCGAGGTCTTCTTCTTCATCTGGTGGATATCGTCGCAATTGTCGAGGACCACGAATGGCTTGGACGTGAAGAGCGTCTCCATCTCCTTGTTGTCGTCCACGACCGCATCGACTTGGAACTGCGCACCTTCCAGGACCCAGCCAATCTTCTCCGCGAGGATTGTCTTTCCGCACCCAGCTTCACCGATGAACGCGAGAATGGATCGTGTGTTGAAGGCCTGGGGGAAGAAGAGCGCGAGGATGCGACAGAAGACCAATTGGAGCCACTGACGGGCTGGCCATACTTGGTCGTCGAACGAAGCGTTGAAGTAGTCGAAGGCGAGTGAGCCTGGCTCGATCCGCATCCCCATCTTCGATTCCCGGATCGCGTCCAAGTCGAGTTTCATCGGTTCGGATGAGTAAGGAGGGAAAAGAAGCCCTTCCGATCCGTTTGGAATGAAGTCGGCGCTGGTGGCGGTCAGCTTAAGGATGTTCTCGTTGCCCACATTGGCGTACATCGTGAAGGTGGCTTCGTCGTAGAAGTAGTTGGGCTCAATGCGGACCCGCTTCCCGCCCTCCTCGGCATGAGCGGTGATGTGTTTCTGTACTTTCTTCAGCAGATCGTCATGCTGGAGTCCATAGCCGGTCAGCAGGGGGATCACCTGGCGGCCGCGGAAGTCCATCACAGCATACCCTGCCT
>JALYIG010000149.1 GCA_030775885.1 Acidobacteriota bacterium
TGTGGTATCTGAAGCAAAAGGCAACATGGTGTTATAGACATCATTCTACTTGATTTGATAGGTCCCTGCTGCAAAAAGATGCAATGTGGGGAACCCGGATTGACATTGAGATATTGTCTCGTCTGAAGAAGCCCGCTGTGTCGGCTAACACACGGTAGGGTACCCAAATTCAGGGGACTTAGAGGCTGATGGGGGCGAGGGGGGCCGACTGCTGGGCGAGCAAAACTCGGTTGCCCAGCAGGGTAGCGCGGCCGTGGATGGCCTGCTCGGCGGCGAGCAGGGCCAGTTCCGGGGCGTTATTGGACTCGGAAAGGTGGCCGAGGACGATCCAGGTTGCGGTGCCGTCGTAGTCGCGGCTGAGGAATTCCGCGGTAGCGTGGTTAGAGAGGTGGCCGACTCGGGAGAGAACGCGCTGTTTGACCGACCAGGGGTAGGGGCCATCGCGGAGCATCTCGAGGTCGTGGTTGGATTCGAGCAAGAGGACGTCGATGCGCTTGAGGGCTGCCTTTACGTTGGGCGGCATGTAGCCAAGGTCGGTGGCGACGGCCATGCGGACGGCTTCGGTGCTGGACTCGAAGACAAAGCCGCAGGGATCGGCTGCGTCGTGCGGGATGGTGAAGGGCGTGATGGAGATGTCGCCGATGGAGAAATTGGTGCCGGAACGGAAGTACTCGACTGCGGGGAGGAAGGCGGGGTCGCGCTTTACGGTGGAGGAGGCGGCGTCTTCTTCATCTTCGTCGGGATCGGCTTCGGCGCAAAGGGAGATCGGCTCTGTGGCAGGAGAACCCACCCTATCCGATGAAGCCGGATAGGATGGGGCACCCGGTTCTTGCGCCAATGCAGCGGCGGCGTCAGCGCGGAGTTCCTTTTCCTTCTGGATGTGATCGAGCCACTTGGCATACGTCATGGTGGTGCGCGGGGTGACCATGCGCACCCAGGCGCGATGGGTGGGTTCGGTGAGGTAGACCGGGATGCGCAGGCGACGTGCCAGGGTGGCGAGCCCGGCGATGTGGTCCTGGTGCTCGTGGGTGATCAGGATGGCGTCGAGCGCGCAGGGATCTTCTCCGGCGAGGGCCATGCGCTTCATCAGTTCGCGGCAGGAGAGGCCCGCATCGACCAGCAGGCGAGTACTCTCCGATGCGATGACCGTCGAATTGCCCTTGGACCCGGAAGCGAGGACGGTCATGCGCATGGGTTTGAGGATACGCCCAAAGGCTGTGGGTTTCGCGGACACGTAACTGCGGTGGTACGGGGTCCGTTGTCTACTTCGGTGCCCGCAGAGGGGCGAGGAAGTTGACGGTGGCGCGCATAACGACTTGTCCGCGCTGGTTGATGGCCTTGGTGGTGGTGGTGACGACGCCGTACGTGGGGCGGGTCCTGGCGTAGCGCACGCCGACCACTTCAATCTCGGTGCGGAGGGTGTCGCCGGGGCGGACCGGCTCGGTCCAGCGCATCTCTTCGGCACCGGCTCCGATCATGCCACCGACGACGTGGATAGATGACACGCGCAGATTCATAACGATGGCAGCGGTGAGCCAGCCGGATGCGGCTAGTCCGTGGAAGAAGGACCCTTCTCCGGCGGCTTCGTCGAGATGGAAGGGCTGTGGGTCGTACTTCTGGCCGAATTCCTTGATCTCCTGCGCGGTGACGGTGTAGGTGCCGGCAGAATCGAAGTGCTGGCCGATCTTAAAGTCTTCGAAGTAAAGCTCCTTGGGCATTGAGAAAAGTCTCCTGAGTTCTAGAGTGTATGGGAAGCGCAATTGGGTCAAGCAGATTCTATTGAGTCAGTTACAGGAGATGAGCAGAACGGTGATATTGTCACGGCCGCCGTTGGCGTTAGCTGCATCGACGAGCGCTTTGCATGTTTCGTCGAGTGATTGGCCGGAGGTGAGGGCAAGGAGGCTGCCGATTTCTGCGTCGTCGAGCTCGCGGGTGAGGCCGTCGGAGGCGAGCAGGTATAGGTCCCCGGGCTGCGCCTGGTGCGGCGCGATGTCGGGCTCGACCAGAGGCTGCGAACCGATGGCGCGGGTGATGATATTGCGGATGGGTGAGGTGGCGGCTTCAACTCGGCTGAGCACACCGGCGCGGACCTGCTCCTCGACCAGCGAGTGGTCCTCGGTGAGGAGTTGGAGTTCACCGCGGCGGAGACGGTAGCAGCGGCTATCGCCTACGTTGGCGAGCCAGAAGGTAGCTGGATTGGACGCATCCCACAGCGCTGAGACCAGGGTTGTGCCCATGCCTTGCAAGTTGGCGGCTTTGCGGGAGTGGCGATAGACCGCGTCGTTGGCGGCTTCAACAGCCTGATGGAGGCGGGTGTGCGGATGCTTTGCGGGATAGGCCGCGGCGGAATTTTGGCCATTCACAGGGGCGCCGGATGCGGGTTTTGGCGGTATCCGGCGTTGCGGGCGGATGCTGGGGCGACTCAGGAAGTCGAGGAATGCCTGGGCGGCGAGGCGGCTGGCGACCTCTCCGGCTGCGGCACCGCCCATGCCGTCGCAAACGACAAAGATGCCAATGTCGGGCTGGGCGGCGCATGCGTCCTGGTTGACGTGGCGAACGCGACCGCGATGGGAGAGCATGGAAAAAGCGAGTAAGGGAGGAGATGCGGGTGCGACCGCAGTTGCGGGAGCTTGCGGCTTGGCGGGTTTCAGGGTTGCAGTGTTTGCCATCTCGGCACCCGAGGTCGCCGCGTTCCGCGGACGTTGCAAGAATACTCCTCGAACGCGCGCGGACTCAATGGTTTTTGAGGGGGTTAGTCTGGAGGAAACACGGGAGGCTGCGGATTGAACCGGATTTTGCATGGAGACAATTTGGACGCGCTACGGCGGATGGAATCGGGATCGGCGGCACTGATCTATATTGATCCGCCCTTCAACACGGGACGGCGGCAGAGCCGGTTACGCATGAAGACGGTGCAGGACGAAGCGGGCGACCGGGTGGGCTTTGGCGGAAAGCGATACAGGACGGAGCTGGTCGAGACCGCGGCGGGTGAGATTGAAGGGTATGCGGACAAGTTCGACGACTTCCTCGGATTTCTGCGGCCACGGCTGGTTGAGGCGCACCGTTTGCTGGCCTCGACAGGAAGCCTGTTCTTCCACATCGACTATCGCGAGGTGCATTACTGCAAGCTGATGCTGGACGAGATCTTCGATTTCAAGGGTGCGGGATCGGGGCGCGCGTGCTTTCAGAATGAGATTATCTGGGCGTACGACTATGGGGCTCGTTCGACCAAACGCTGGCCAGCGAAGCACGACACGATTCTCTGGTACACACGCGATCCGGAGCGATACACGTTTAACCTTGGCGAGAGCGACCGGATTCCGTACATGGCGCCCGGGCTGGTGGGGGCGGAGAAGGCGGCGCGGGGCAAGACTCCGACGGATGTGTGGTGGCATACGATCGTGTCGCCAACAGGCAAAGAGAAGACGGGATACGCGACGCAGAAGCCGCTGGGGATTCTGGAGCGGATTGTGCGGGTGCACTCGAACCCAAGGGACCTGGTGCTGGATTTTTTTGCCGGCAGTGGCACAACGGGCGAGGCGGCGCTGAAGAATGGCCGGGCGTTCTGCATGGTGGACGAAAGCGCGGAAGCGATTGCGGTGATGGAAAAGCGATTGAAGTTGAAGGCTGAGAGAGTGTGAGCCTTCGCGCGAAATCTTCAGGAGCGAAGGCGATTCTCAGGGTGTTTGCGGCGCGGATTTCTTCTGCGGGGGCGAAGCTGGGCGGGAACTGCCGCCGAGTGCCATGATGGCGTTGGCAAGGGCGTTTGCGACTTCTTGAAATGGACTTGGCTGGGTGAGTAGGCGCTCGGCTTGGTCGAAGTCTCCCGCCCGGAGCAGATTTTCGATTTTCAGCATTTGGCCGTGAAACGCTGTGTGATGTTCGAGTACTGCGACGTATTCGCGCGTATTGCGAAGGCTACGTGTGTTTTCGGACAGCAGCCATTTGTGGATGTTGCACTCCTCCGGATGCTCGATTGTGCGCGTGGCACGCTCGCTGAGCGGCTCGCGCATCTGCGCAGCGAGTTGCAGGGCGATCTTCCAGCGCACGTGGCTGGCGATCGCGTCCTGCGGAGTGAGGACGGGCGTGGAGATGGTGGAGGCTGAACTCAAGTGGCGACCTCTGGACGGCTCTCCTGCTTTATCGGAGGAATTGGGGAAAGCGTGAGGTCGCCGCAAATCCGCCGAGATTTTGTTCAGAGCCTGCAAAGCGGCAACGTAAGATGGAGTGCATGAAATACCTGATCGCACTTCTGGCAGTGGCTGGGATATTTGTCAGCGTAGAGGGGTTGCACGTGCACAACATGGACCCGGGCGCAGCCCCGCCGTGCGCGGTTACCGAGAAGTTCGACTGCGGCAAGGTGAACCACAGCAAATACTCGGTGTTTCCAGCGATCACCGACGATGAGTACGACGAAAACGGCCAACTGCATCCGAACAAGCCGCACATCCCGGTGGCAGTGATCGGCATTATTGGTTATAGCTTGATTGGGCTGGCGGCGCTGTGGGGACGGATGTGGATGGTGCTGGAACTGGCGAGGGTCGGATTCTTCTGCGCCGCGTTCCTGAGCTATCTGGAGGCATACGTCATCCATAGCTGGTGCATTTACTGCTTGTGGTCGCAGGGTATTATCGCGGCGATTCTGCTGGCTTCGGTGGTCGCGTTGCTGCTGCGGCGGCGAAGGCGTGCGGCTTCGATGGTCGCGGTGCTGTCGGAACACGTAGACTAGCGGCATGTGGCCCAAGATGCTCTTCGAGCTGTTGCCTCACTTTGCGCGATTGATGCCTATGGCAGACAAGTACCTCTCGTCGCGCAGTGTGAGCGAGAAGGCTCAGGCGGCCGCTCTGGCGTCGCAGCAGGCCGCGCTGTCAGCACTGGCGATCGAGGTTCGCGGCGAACTGGGCAAGGCGACCGAAGCAAACTCGGGTGTGAGCCGTCAGTTGCAGGAGCAGGGGAGACAGATCGCGGAACTAGGAGTGGAGGTAGCCCGGGCTCGCCTGGGCGTGGAGAGCGTCGAGGCTCGGGTCGGGAAGCTTGAGAAGACGGCAGAGTCGATCAAGATGCTGGTTGGGGTTTCGGTTGGAATGCTGACGATTGCGCTGGTGCTGATTGTCTTCCTGCTGGTGCGCGGGACGCACTGAGGCGAGAGCCCGCTGGCGTAGAATTTTTATATGGGAATCAGCAGGGAACAGGCTCTGGATTGCTTTCGGAGCGACGATCTGGTGGGCATTGGGATGGAGGCGGATGCGGTGCGGCGGCGGCTGCATCCAGAGGGCGTGGTCAGCTACGCGATCGACGGCTTGGTGGACTGCGGCGCGGCGCGGGATTTGGGCGCAGTGTGCGGCGCGGTCGACGAGGTGTTCGAGTCCGGTGCGACCGGCGTTCGACTGCTTGGCGCAGCGGATGGCGAACGGATTGAGGCGCTGCTGCGAGGAATCAGGAAGGCTTCTCCGGCGGTCTGGATTGAGGCGCTGACGGGGGCTGAGGTGAAGTCGATTGCCGCGGACTGGGGTTTGGGTCTGCACGAAACGATTGGGCGCCTGATGAACGCCGGGATGGATTCGATTGTGGCCGATGGCGTGGGGCTGGCTGCAGGAAACGTGGCAGAGTGGGCCGAGGTCCATCGCGCGGCTCATGGGTGCGGCATGAGGACGGCGGCGGAGATGGTATTCGGCGACGGGGAAACGATTGAGTCGCGCATGGATTTTCTGGAGACTGTGCGGCGCCTGCAGGAGGAGACGGGCGGATTTGCGGCGTTTGCGCCGGTCGCGGCCGAGGCCCCGAATGGGCGTGAGCTCGATGGGGTGACCGCCGTGGAACGGCTGAAGACGCTGGCGATTGTGCGCATGTTTCTGGACAACATTGAGAATGTGCAAGCGAGCGGGACCGCGCAAGGGCTGAAGGTGCTGCAGATGGGGCTGCGGTTCGGCGCGAACGATGTTGGGCCGGTGCGACCGAGCGCGGGCAGCGAAGAGGACGTACGGCGGATTATCCGCGATGCCGGATTCCGGCCGGCGCAACGGGATATGGCCTACCGGGCAATGATGCTGAGTTAGCCGGTTGTTCTGAATGTCTGATAATCTGATGTTCAGAGGTTTTGGCAATGGCGACTACCACGATCAAGATGGGGAAGCGTGGGACGATTGTGCTTCCGGCGAAACTGCGCAAGCAGTTTGGGCTGGAGGATGGGTCATTGCTGGTGACCGAGGCGAAGGATGGGGAGATTCGCATCCGCCCGGCCTTTCTCTACGAGCCGCCGGTATGGTCCCCGGAGGAGACGGCTTACTACATCCTCATCAACTCGATGACGAAGGACGAGTGGGATGAGAATCTGCCGTATGTTTTAGAACTGGGCGTGGATCCCGCGAAGGTGGAAGGGATAGAGCCGAACCACCGCGAGACTTTGCCGACGGATGCTGAATGGGAGGCCGGGAGGTCAAAGCGTCGCGCGGCACTATTGAGAGATCGCCGCAGTGCCTAATCCAACGCACGTACGTGTTTATCTGGATTCCAACGTTTTGTTCTCCGCCTCCCTCAAGGAAAACTCTCGCTTCCTGAGATTCTGGCGTCTTCGTGAGGTCAGCCCTGTCACGTCGCGGTACTCCATCGAAGAGATCACCCGAAACCTGAAGACTGCCGGTCATGAGTTACGGTTGGCTAATCTGCTTACCCTGACCGAGATTGTCAGCGATGCCGATATTAGGCTGATACCGTCTTACATAAAAATTGCTGCCAAAGATGCGCCGATTCTGGCAACGTCGATTGGTGCCAGTGTGGACTACCTAGTGACAGGCGATACGAAACACTTCGCGCATCTTTACGGCAAAACTGTCTCTGGCGTCCACATCCTCACCTCAGCCGATTTCATCGATCTGCATGAAGATCGTCTCGGCGAATAGCGGCTTCGCGTAGAATCGTCCGAGAACGGCACGCCTGCCTGCGGAGTATTTCCCTGCCAAACTTTGTCGCCACAATTCATGCTCAGCTTGCCATGTTTCTGGCTACCAAGGGGTTTGGTCATTACATCCATACCCATTACGGGGATCACACGTTCCGCGGGCTGTACCGGTGGAACGCGTTCGACATCTGCATGCTGGTGCCGTACTTCATCGTAATGTTGATCCTGGCGTTTTACGGGATCCATCGCTACCAACTGGTGTGGCTGTACTACAGGAACAAGAAAAACGCGGCGAAGTGGGACGAGCCCGGCGGCCGGTATGCCGAGGGTGCGCTGCCGTTCGTGACCATCCAGCTGCCCATCTTCAATGAGCAATTTGTGATCGACCGGCTGATCGATGCGGTGTGCCGGTTAGAGTATCCGCGCGACCGGTTCGAGGTGCAGTTGCTGGACGACTCGACCGACGAAACGGTTGGCGTGGCGCAGGAGATTGTGGACCGCTACGCGCGCGGTTTTGCCGGGATGGACGGGCAGCCAATTGTGCACATTCATCGGACGAACCGGCACGGGTACAAAGCCGGTGCACTGGATGAGGGGCTGCGGACTGCGCGCGGCGAATTGATCGCAATCTTCGACGCGGACTTTGTTCCTCCTCCCGACTGGCTGATGAAGGTGGTACATCACTTCGCCGAGCCGGGGATCGGCATGGTGCAGACGCGCTGGACGCACCTGAATCGCGACTACAACTTTATGACGCAGGTGGAGGCGATCCTGCTGGACGGCCACTTTGTGCTGGAACATGGCGGCCGGTCGCGCGCCGGCGTGTACTTCAACTTCAACGGCACGGCGGGCATGTGGCGGAGGCAGTCAATCTCGGATGGCGGAGGCTGGCAGCACGACACGCTGACCGAGGATACCGACCTGAGCTACCGGGTGCAGCTCGCGGGATGGAAGTTCAAATACCTGCAGGACGTGGAGTGCCCGGCAGAGTTGCCCATCGAGATGACCGCGTTCAAAACGCAGCAGGCGCGCTGGGCGAAGGGCCTGATCCAGACCGCCAAGAAGATTCTGCCGCGGGTGCTGAAGAGCGACGCGCCTTGGCACACCAAGCTGGAGGCGTGGTATCACCTGACGGCAAACATCAGCTATCCGCTGATGATTGTGCTGAGCGTGCTGCTAATGCCGGCAATGATTATCCGCAGCTGGCAGGGTTACATCCAGATGCTGTTGATCGACTTTCCGCTGTTCGTGGCGAGTACGATGTCGGTGTCGACGTTCTACATGGTCAGCCAGAAGGAGCTGTTTCCAAAGATCTGGTACAAGCGGCTGATGTACGTGCCGTTTCTGATGGCGGTGGGCGGAGTGGGGCTGACCATCTCGAATGCTGTGGCGGTGATTGAGGCGCTGATCGGCAAGAAGTCGGCATTTGCGCGTACGCCGAAGTACCGCGTGAAACAGAAGGGCGAGGCGAGCCAGGCCAAGGTGTACCGCAAACGGCTGGGGATCATTCCGTGGATCGAGCTTGCGATCGGGACGTACTTTGCGTGGACGGTCTACTACGCCGTGACGACGGAGAACTTCTTCACGGTGCCGTTCCTGCTGCTGTTCGTCTTTGGATATTGGTACACGGCGGCGCTGAGCCTGCTGCAGGGACGATTCGAACGCGGAGGCAGCGGCCCAAGCGGGGCTGAGCTGCATGAGAAGCCGTATCCGGTGGGGATCTAGGAGACGCCAGCAATTCATGACACAGCATGCGGGTCTCAGTGGCGCAGGTTTCGTTGTATTCTTCGTGGTGATGTGGATGCTGGCCGGCGCCTTGGTGGGCATGGTTGCTGGGTGGCGATCACTTGCAGAGCGTTATCGAACCGAGCGTAGGTTTCCGGCGCACAGACGATGGATGCAGAGTGCAAGGATGCGCGCGGGAGTGGGCTATAACAACGTGCTCACCCTCGGATCAGACGCCGAGGGAATCTACCTGAAGGTGTTTGTGCTATTCCGGTTCAGTCACCTCCGCTGCTGGTGCCGTGGGCTGATGGTCTGATCGGAGAGCCGCGCCGCACGCTGTTCATGATGACGCGGACGCTACGGTTGAGGCCCGACGAGATCACTCTGCGGATTCGGGAGTCGCTTGCGCAGTTCCTACTGGCTGGCCGCGAGAGCGGTGCATCAGAAGTTCAGGCAAGCGGGATCAAGTGGGGAATTTAAACAGTCTGGGTGCTGAAAGCAAGAAAGCCTCTCTAGTGGGCGGGGCTTCAGTGGCCGGCTTGAGGCTTAGAAGTGAAAACCGAGCTGATTGGAATGTAGGTTGTAAATCTGCACGATCCAACGCCGCTTGCAAACAGCGAAGCCCGGCTGGTTGGCGGGCTTCGCTGTTTGCAGATGGATTGCGCGTCTAGAAGCGGATGCCGAAGTTGATCGGGATGAGGGTGGTGCGGCTGCTGTTTTGCGGATACAGGTTATAGCCGGCGTATGAATTCAGCGTAGCGTTGGAACTGGCCGAGGTGACGCCTGGGCGGTATTGATTGAAGACGACAACGTAACGGCCCTCCATATAGAAGCGCTGGTTAGAGAACTTCGAAAACTTGTAGGTAAGGCCGAAGCCGCCATTCACGCCGCCGGCGTTGCTGGTGTAGTGATCGATGGTCTGGTTTGCCGTGTATTGATAGCAGCCGTAGTAAGGGTCGCAGTACGTGCCCGTTCCAGGCTCGGTGAAGTTGGTCACCTTGTGGTAGAAGCCGCCGCCCACGACCACGTAGGCTCCCATGTTTCCTTCGGTTGCGAGGGTGAAGGTGGGATCAAGCGTGAAGGACCATATGTGTGCATTTCCATCCAGCCCGGCTACTCCACAGGTGCCGGCGGCAACGCTTCCGGAAGGGCAGCCATAGTCGTAAAGGTAGCTTTGATTGGCCAGAGTTTTGCCCTGGAGTCCGAAACGGTCGTAGTCGAACTGCATCAGGACGCCGACAGACTTGCTGAAGTTGCGGCCGGCGCCAACCTGAAAGCTATAGCTCGGTGTGTCATATTTGTGGGTGTTGCCGACGGGCAGCGACAGGCCGACGCCCGCGATGAACGCGAACTTGGGCGAGCCATCCGGGTTGGAGTGGCTGTCGGAATAGTTGGGGCGGCCATAGCGCCGGCGCGGAGGCGGCTGGGTGCTGTTAAGCGAATCAAAATTCAGCTTGAAGCGGCCGTCCGACGTCATGCCCGAGTCCGAAGAATCCGAAGAAGAGGAACTGCTGGACGCGGAATCGAGCGGGGCATTGAGAGAGGCAAGGAGAAGGGGCGCCTTCGTGCTCGAGTCGACCAAGGCAGATTGCTGAGCGTGCATCAGCGACACCGGTCCTGCTACCAGGAAGCTGAGGACAGCTAAGCGGCACGCATGACCGAAAAAATTGAGCTTGGTGATCATTTGTATAGTGACTCCCTTGTTTTGTTCTGCGACAACCTTCGAATCTGGTAACCCGAACGGTGTGAGTTTGTTGCGTAAGAATTCTTCTGGAACCCAATCACCTTATTGCTAAATAAGACGCTCCAGCGTTGGTTTTGGATCACTTTTGCCGGGACATTCTTTCCGTTGGATCCTGCACGCCGTTCGCGGTTGTATATTACACGCATAATGCGGCCAGATTGGTTAGAACGCTGGACCGACGGCCCTTGATCCTTCGTCACGAATCTGGAAGGGAGTGCCGCCGGTGCGTGGTGCTGATTGTGCGATTAGTGGATGTCGAATTGCTCCGGATGCAGGCTTGGATCGCTCTTGACGAGGATCGTTTTGCCGGCCATCTCTTCCATCTCCTGCAGCCATTTTGCGCCGGACGTTTTGAGCTGCTTGACCACCTCAGGATGCACGCGCAGCATGACGTCGCCGCGGTCCAGATTCTTATGCATCTTGCGCATCTCGATGTAGATGTCATTGCAGACGGTGACCGGCGACTTGACCATGCCGGTGCCCTGGCAGATAGCGCAGGTGGTGGAGAGGGTGCGCTCGAGCGACTGCTTGACGCGTTTGCGAGTGATGGCAACCAGGCCGAAGTCATTAAACTGGAGCACCTTGGACGGCGCGCGATCACTTTTCAACTCATCTTCGAGCGCGGCCATGACGCGGTTACGATTCTTGCGCTCGTCCATGTCGATGAAGTCGATGATGATGATGCCGCCGAGGTCGCGCAGACGAATCTGGCGAACGATCTCGGGGATGGCATCGAGGTTGGTCTTGACGATGGTGTCCTCGAGGCGCGCCGTCTTGCCGACGTACTTGCCGGTGTTGATGTCGATGGCGACCAGGGCTTCGGTCTGGTTGATGACGATGGAGCCGCCGGACTTGAGCCAGACCTTCGAGCGCAGCGCCTTGTTGATCTCCTCGGTGATACCGAATTGCTCAAACAGCGGCGTGTCCTTGGAGTAGAGTTTGACGCGGCGGATGAGCGACGGCTGGAAGCGTTGCAGGAAGCGCAGGTCGCGCTCGTACTCGGTTTCGGTGTCGACCCAGATGGCGGAGAAGTTGTCGGTGACCTGGTCGCGCAGGATGCGCTCGATGAGGTTGAGGTCGTGGTAGATCAACGCCGGCGACTTGGACGATTCGGAGCGGTTCTTGATGTCGGCCCAGAGATTGAGCAGGAAGCGGAGATCGCTGCGGAGTTCTTCTTCGCTCGCTCCCTCGGCGGCGGTGCGGACAATAAATCCGCCGGTTGCCTCGCCCTTCTCGCTGACCAGGATATCCTTCAGGCGGCGCCGTTCGTGTTCGGACTCAATCTTGCGTGAGACGCCGGTATGGTTGACCGTCGGCATGAAGACCAGGAAGCGGCCGGGGAGGGCGATGTGCGAGGTGATGCGCGCACCCTTCTTGGCAATGGGCTCCTTGGCGATCTGGACGAGAATTTCCTGGCCGGGTTTCAGTAAATCGCTGATCGCAGGCAGGTTGGTTGTCTGCATGGAGTGCCGCGATTGGCCGCCGCCCTGGCCGGGGCGCCGGTCGCGGCTGCGGTCTCCGCCGCGGTCGCGGTCTCCCCCACGATCGCTGCGTCCACGGCGACTATCGCGGCGTCCGCCACGGCGGTCTGAATCGCGGCCGGACTCGCGTGCAGGAGTGGAGGACTGCGTTTCGCTGCGATTCGGCTCGCCCGACTGGGCGAATTGCTGCTCGAAGAACTCTGCATCGGCGGCGTTGCCGGTGCGGGCTGCCTGTTCTTCGTCGTAGGGCTGGCCGGACTCATCGGATGTGGTGGTCTCGTCGACTTGGAACCCTTCCTGGCTGTCCTCCTCGTCCTCGTCGTCTTCGTCGAGGTCTTCCTCATCCAGATCGTCGTCCTCTTCTTCTTCGTCGTCATCCTCCTCGATCTCAGGTGCGGTACGCGTGATCTGGTCGATGGACATCTCGCGCAGCATGGTGCCGAGATCGGCCGCACCTTCCAGCGTCTCCTCTTCGAGGTCGTCCATCTCTTCGATGGAACTGGCATTGAGAGTGGTGCCGTAGGTGTCTTCGTCGTCGAGAATCTCTTCATCGAGCTGGCCCGACCCGGGAGCGAAGCCGCCAACGGCGGGCATCGCTGTTTCAGCGTGGGACTCGGCCGAGATGAGTGCGCCCTCGTGGCGGATGGGAGACGTGGGCTGGGGTGTCTCGATGGGGGCAGGATGATGGGCGGCCTCGGGCACAGCCGCGGCTTGCTCGGAGAACATCTCGCCGGTGGGCGTGATGGAAGTGATGTCGTGCGCGGGAACTACTGGCTCAACTGCGGCGACGTGCTCCGCTTCGCTGTGAAGCTGAGCGGTGTACTCGCCGGGGGCGGGAGTGATGCTGTGCGTCGCGCTGGGGATGACCTCTTCCGCAACCTCGACCGGCGCAGCTTCAACCGGTTCAAGGGTGGATCCGCCCTGGCGGTATTCGCTGGGCGCGACGGGGTCGACGCGGTAGGAGGCAGAGGCGTCCTGCGGCTCATATTCGGCCTCGGGCAGCGGCTGGGAGATGGCAGCGACCTCAGGCTGTACCGGCACAGAGGCTGCAGCCGCGTCGAATGCATTGGCGATCGCGGCTGGGGCGACTGCTTCTGCGGGCTGGGCTGGCGGCTGCTCGGATG
>JALYIG010000150.1 GCA_030775885.1 Acidobacteriota bacterium
CTCACTGGCGCTCGGGAGCGTAGTCGTATCTTCCTTTCCGACAATCATCAGGACCGGGATTGCAATTTTCGACAGTACCGGGGTCGCATCCCAATGAAACATCGCAAGAGTACCTTTCGCGACAACTGCCGGCGACGACTCGTACCCATACCGAGAGACGATCCACCTGTCCCCGCGTCTCCGATCCGCAAATGCGCTCTTCGCATTGTTTAACTGGGCAATACCTTCTTCGTAGCTCAACCAGTTCAGGGCACGCACCAGTGGAGAAAACAGGATCATGGCGTGGAGAATAGGCTCGGCCACGGGCTTCTGGATCGCCAATGAAAAGCTGCTGTTTTTCGTCGTCCTCACCGGATTCGTGTAACTCGAATCCAGTTCCACCAGTCCGGCAACCTGGCTGCCCAGCGACCCCGGATACATGCGGCAAAACGGCGGTCCCGTCGACTCACGGCAGAATTTAGCAAGCGGGTCTGCTTTTGGCCTTGATCGGTATCGTGTTGTTTTCGCCCATACATAACTTTGGATGCAAATACTAAACCCAGCGCTGTTGTCCCCATGCGACAGTAATCCAACTCGCGGCCCTTCAAGGTGCTTTTTGAATCCACCAAGCCAAAATGGAAGTCAGGAGTCCAGCCGCGCCTGAAACGTCAAGAACGGGGATTGGTGGGACATCTCGGCAAGGACCCGCCACCCCACGATTGCGAAGGTGCCGAGGCCTAGACCACCCGTTACCGCGCTGCTGCATAGTTGCTCGTCGTCCCTCCTAATCTGCGCATCCCATCGATGTTATCGGGGACGGATGGCTACCACAGAAGATGTCATCTGCTGTCCCTCTACTCAGAATCCTAAGAACCTACACCGAACCATGGTCGGAGAATGGAGCGATCCTCATCTCCGCGGACCGGGGCACAACCTTCAAGAGGGTTGACCTGCCTTTGAAGCTGGGCGCCAAGATAATCAGATATTTCATCGATTACCAAATGGGCTCCCTCCCCTCATCGTGGGCACTTCCGTCAACGCAATCGTCGCGTGACGACCGGGCGGTTTGTTAGGACTTTTCGGCAACCAATGCCGATACCTGCGCTATCAGCACAGACGGCTGCACGAGACAATCTAACTGCAACATTGTTATCTGCCACCGACTTGTTAATGCAACAATTTCTTCGCGCTCTGTGTCGACTGTCGTGTAGCAGCAAATGACCGCACGATACGTCGGATCAGTGGAGGCGATACGCTCCTTAAGCGTTTCCATATCATTCGCGAGGTCCACTACAAAATGTGCACTCTGCAAGACGAGCGCGCGGGTATCTAGCAGCATACTGTCATTCCCAAAGAGAAGGATGCGACCCGGATTAGTGAAACCTATCGGCATGACGTCTCGTTTCTTTTCGCCGTATCACGGCAGGTAGGATTGAGGCGGAGGGCGGCCGGACTGAAAGCTGCTGAAGAGGGTCTTTGCTAGAGCGGTGCGGTTGGCTCACTAGCTCTTTCCGGGGCTTATATGTCACTGAAGGCCAATGTACCTCCGGAACCCACTTCCCCATTAGCAGTAAGACTCCGAAGGCCTGTCCGCAAACCTGACAGGGATGGACGCTCCACTTCGCTCTGTCTCGGCTCGTTCGGAGCAGATTCTGTGTCAATTCACTGAGCATTCCTTCACACTGCCGTGTCAGTTTCGGCATAAATCCTCGACTTCCGTCGTACTGTCGCCAACGTTTTCACCGATTGCCGCATCTTGTGTGCATGGAATTCGCTTCCCAATACCGGTAAAGTACGTTGAGTTGGTGAGCCGCGGCATCATTATCACGTTTACAGATGGAAAGTGCGCCCTATTTCCAGCTGATCTCCTATACTCAGCGCTGCCTCAAGCCCAAGAGTTACCCCAACCTCCGGATGAAATTGAACCAACTAGCTAGCCGGGAACGTAATAGAAATTTCTCTACCGTAAAGATTGACGTACAGCCGTTTGATAATTGCGTAGCAATCGCAAGCCACTTTCTCCAGGCCGTCCCGATCGAGGATGTGAACGCTTCCTCGGCTGTACCTAATTAGGCCTCGCTCCTGAAGTTCTCCCGCAATCACTGTGACGGCTGTTCTCTGTGAGGC
>JALYIG010000151.1 GCA_030775885.1 Acidobacteriota bacterium
CTCTGGCGCTCCGTGGTGTCAGGCCGATACCACATCCTAGCACACGCACGCTGTTTGTTTTCAAGATAACCAATTGAGGTTCAACATTATACATCTATTACTCAACTTGATAGACGAGGAATATACCAGTGCCACTTCATTCCACATGGGTTGGTATACCACTGCCACTGTTTCGGTCGGGCCTCATTCATATCCAAGTGCGGCTTGTCTGGGTTTAGCGCCTGTCATATACCAGTGCCACCGGGGTCTACCAGTGCCACCGGGGTCGGTTAGCCACCTATACCAGTGCCACGCTCATGTTAGTCCGGAGCGCAGTTTAGGCATCCAAGTTTCCTGATCCCCCCAACCTCAAGAATCTCGATTTACAACGCCGGCCTCTGGGGAAAGACATTCAATACGCAGTGCCTGGAAGATCGTGCGGATGTTAGCGCCGGTTGAGAATTCCGCATTTTAGCCGGTTGAAAATCCCCCCACTTGGCGACGTTGAAGGTTTACAGTTGCGGCTGGCACAGCGCAGGATGGCAACGGCTGCATCATGCAAAAGCAATAGGATCGTTGCGAGCAGAAGCATCCATCCTGCGGCGAAGGTGTGGCTCCAGTGGGCGCCGATTGCCCATCCGATCATAAGTAATGCGGAGGTATAGAGCGTGACAAGAAACGGATGACCAAAACGAACAGTAACGTTCAACGGATGAATTCCTTTCATTTGCATGGCGAAGCGATACCTCACGATCATCGTCAAGAATGGCACTGAGCGGAGGTAGGCTGACTGGCCCTCAGTCTGGTCGAATCCAACCAGCGGGTGTAGGTGCTGCGGCGGCCAGTTCCGGTATGCGAGGGGTAGGCGGGATGTGGGAGTTCCACGTCAGATAGACAATGCCATACTGTGATTGCCAGGCACTCTCCAGAGCATTGGAATGAGGGAATGACCGGACGCAAGCCGATCAAACGTTGATTGCGATAGAGATCGTCACTAGATACAAGCATGGAGACCAAGCTGATCGCATTGGCAAAGAACCGCACAATTGAAAGTGCTGAGCGAGGCTGCCAACCGTCACAAGAAGCGAGGACATCCCATGTCGCCGACCGAAGCAGTAGCCCGCCAGCACGCATCCACCGGCCCGGCGGCATCGCAACTGCCTGAGCCGCCCCACGCTGAGCGTGTTCGGACTCTCCTGTCGCTCGTTCCAGTCGCCAACCTCTCTACGCTGTCCCGTAAGCATCCTGGATTCCCCTTCGGTTCGCTGATGCCGTTCTCGCTCGACTCGACAGGGCGGCCGATCTTCCTTATAAGCAATATGGCCATGCACACGCAGAATTTGAAGACTGACCCGCGGTGCAGCCTCTTCGTCACGCAGGCGGCTTCGGATGGTGACCCCCTTGGAGCAGCACGAGCGACCCTAGTCGGGAACGCCGAGCCGGTGCAAGAAGCCGACCTCGTTACAGTTCGAAACATCTACCTCGCTCGCCACGAGAGCAGCCGCTACTGGGTTGACTTCGCAGACTTCAGCTTCTTTAGGCTCGAACCCATCGATATCTACTATGTTGGCGGCTTCGGCGTGATGGGCTGGGTCGAGACTGCGGATTATGAGCACGCCGCCCCAGACCCGTTGGCCGAGACCGCGACCGGCATCCTCGCTCACATGAACACCGATCATGTCGAAGCGATGGTCTTGCTGGCGAAGTCGCAAGCAGGGATCGAAGCGATCGTGGCGACGATGACCTCGGTTGATCGACTAGGCTTTACTCTTCGATTGAAGACCAGGAATGGCGTCAAGGGCACTCGTATCAACTTCCCGTGCGAGTTCACTACGCCTCAGGATACCCGTGCGGTCTTGGTCGAGATGACAAAGCAGGCGCGGTAATTACCCCTCCGCGCCTGACGGGGCTGCCCAATAAGGGTCTACCGTTTCTCTTTAGGAGCCCTGGGTCGGGACTCAGGAGCAGAGTTGCGACTACTGATCCGGCATCAACCTGCCCCAGCGCTCGATTCGCGAGTTTTGCGGCTCCGGGCTCCGGTCGGTGTGCAGGCTCAGGAACACCCAGCCCTGCCTACGCTGACACCATGGCTTAGATCGACCGATTTAGCACGCGGTTGAGGCGCTGGACGAAAGTGGCCGCGTCTTTTAGGGGCACGCCTTCGAGCAGCAGTGCCTGATCGAAGAGGAGCCACGCGGCATCTTCTACGTCGCCGTTGCTGGGGTCGGCGAGTAGCTTTCGAATGATCTCGTGATCGGGATTGATTTCGAGCGTTGGGGCGAGGGCGGGCATCTCCTTCTGGCCCATGGCTCGCATCATGTGGCGCATGCGAGCGCTGGGCTCGTCTTCGTCCGACACAATCACCGACGGGCTATCGGCGAGCCGCGAGGAAGCGCGGACCTCCTTAACAGCGTCGCCGAGCGCGGCCTCGATCTTCTCCAGCAGCGGCTTCAGCTCTTCAGCCTTTTCGGGCGTGGAGTCGTCCTTTAGATCGTCACTGGTAGTGGACTTGTTCACGGCCTTGAGATCGACATCGCCGTAATTGGGTACGGAGGAAAAGACGATCTCATCGATGTCGTCGTCGAGAATCAGCACCTCGATATCTTTCTTCATGTAGATCTCCAGCAGTGGCGAGTTTCGCAGCATGCTCTCCGAGCCACCGGTCACGTAGTAGAGCGCCTTTTGTTCGGGCTGCATACGTTTCTTGGCTTCGGCCAGCGAAGTCAGCCCTTCGACCTTCGTTGACTTGAAGCGGACAAGGTCGAGCAGCGTTTCGCGATTGGCGTAGTCGCCGTAGAGTCCTTCCTTCAGCGGGCGGTTGTACTCGGCGATGAACTGCGCGTACTTGTCTTTGTCATTGGCAGCGATGTTCTTCAACTCGTAGAGTATCTTCTTGACGCTCGCGGTCCTGATGCTGGTGAGCACCTTGTTCTGCTGCAGAATCTCGCGCGAGACGTTGAGCGGCAGGTCTTCGGAGTCGATGACGCCGCGCACGAAGCGGAGGTACTGTGGCAGCAGCTCCTTCGAGTCGTCCATGATGAAGACGCGTTTGACGTAGAGCTTGATGCCGCCCTTGTACTCCGCCTGGTAGAGATCGAGCGGAGCGTTGGCGGGAATGTAGAAAAGGGTGGTGTACTCGAGCGTGCCTTCGGCGCGGGTGTGAAACCAGAAGAGTGGATCTTCGAAATCGCCGGTAAGCGATTTGTAGAACTCCTTGTAGTCCTCGTCCTGAAGCTCGGACTTGGAGCGCTGCCACATCGCGCTGGCGGCATTCACCTGCTCGGTGACGACGGATTTGATGGACTCCTTCTTTTCGGCGTCCCACTCGCTCTTGTCGTACGTGAGGAAAATCGGGAAGGCGATGTGGTTGGAGTATTTCTTGACGATCTCCTGCAGTCGCCAACTATCGGCATACGTGGCGCCGTCGTCGTTTAAGTAGATCAGGACAGTGGTCCCGGCGCTCTTGCGTTCATCCGCACCCGACACCTCTTCGAGGTCGAACCCAGTCTTGCCATCGCTTGTCCACTTGAATGTTTTGTCCTCGCCAGCCTTGCGCGAGAGCACCTCAACCTTATCGGCGACCATGAAAACGGAGTAGAAGCCGACGCCGAACTGACCAATTAGGTTGGAGTCCTTCTTGGCGTCACCGGAAAGCTGCGCAAGGAAGTTCTTGGTGCCTGAGCGGGCGATGGTGCCAAGGTGCGAGACGAGGTCTTCCTCGTTCATGCCGATGCCGGTGTCGGAAATAGTAAGAGTCTTCTTCTCTTCGTCGAGCGCGAGAACGATCCGCGGCGCATCGATACCATTGCCGACCAGCGCCTTGAACGTGTCGTCGGTGAGAGTCAGGTGGCGCAGCTTGTCGAGCGCATCGGAGGAGTTCGAGATGAGCTCTCGGAGGAAGATCTCCGGGTGGGAGTAAAGCGAATGGACAATCAGTTGGAGGAGCTGGCTTACTTCAGTCTGAAATTGTTGTTTTGACATAGCGTCCTTAATTATTGCAAAAACGGGACCGAGGTGAAGATGAATTGGGTCTAACGCTGCAAGAATCGAGGCAAAGACGTCTTTGGGGAGCAGCGTAGGTTCCCGATTTGGCGAACTGGAGAATGAGCACAGAGCCAATCTACGAATCGGTGCAAGAGCAGATTCGGATCTGTAGAGTATTTGTCGTTGTTTCGTGATTATATAGACCCCACGCAACGGTCACTTGATGCTAAATCGCGATAAGCGGCCAATGTCTGCCCGTTTTCATTCAGGTGGTTTTGAGTTTGCGCATCTCGGCGAGGATCTTTGTGAGCCGGTTGGCGAGCCGGTTAAGGCGATTGCGCTTGTCGCCGTTTGGGAGAGAGCGGCGGAAGATCTCCAGCGCCTGTTGGGAAGCCTGGAAGGAATCGATGAGGCCGTCGAAGCCGGCACGAAGTTTTGAAGATGAGGGCTTGGGCTGAGGAGCCAGATGTCTGGGTTTAGCGCGAGCCAGTTGGAATTCTCGTTGTAGGTCGGTCAGGGCGACATCGACACCCATGCGTACAAGCCGCCCTTGTTGCCGGGCAGAAAGCGATGCGCGAAGGCGGCGGCGATGCTGCGGCCGTAGAGGTTGCCGACGTGTTCGCCGTGACGCAACGGGAAGACGATGCGCTGATAGAAAGCGTCGGATCCGTTTCCGTTGAGTAGTCCGACTTGCCTCAGCAGATCGAAGGAATAGCCCTGTGCCGTGAGATGACGGCGCAGACTTCCGCCAGGGGCGTACCCGATCTCGAGTTCCTTGATCAGGATCGGATCGTTGAGACCACGTCTGTTGAGATAGCTCAGTGCCTCGGGGTAGTGATCGAGTTGCTGTTGATAGAAAGCGGCAGCATGCGTAAGTACGGTGGCCGAGTAGTCGGAAGGAATGTTCTGTGGAGTCAGGCAGGCGAGGCTCTGGCTGAAGGACAGATGGCGGGATAACTGGACGAAGCGAATCAGATCGCCGCCCTGGCCGCAACCGTGGCAATAGAAGACATCCTTGCGTGCGTTCACATAGAACGAGGGCCGGGTCTCTTCGTGCAACGGACAGAGTCCGACGAACTCGGAGCGGCCCACAGATGAGCCCTTCCAGTTGCACTGCCGCAGATACTCAATCAGCGGCAACCGCCGCTTGAGTGCTTCGACGTCTTCGCCCACAGCGCCTTTTCGCCTCCGGAGCCCAGCGTAGGCGGGTGACACCGGCTATCCCAGGCAAGGATGGTGGGTGAAAAGATTTTTTTTCAGAGACGCAACGGCCAGAGGACCTCGAGAGCCGGAGCTATCCACGACAACGGCTCCGCCTGGTCAAGAACCTGACGGCCGCGAGCCAGCCAATGAGTCACGCGGGCTACGGTCTGGCTGAGAAAGGAAAGAGCGGGTTGAAGAAACTCCACACCGGTTGACCAGCGCCGGACAGTGGAGGGAT
>JALYIG010000152.1 GCA_030775885.1 Acidobacteriota bacterium
CGTCCTGTGCGGACATAGCCATTTTCGCGCTGAAGTTGAGGTGGCAACCAATAGGTTGCTGCATCGGCGCCGATCATGACAAACAATGCATCCGCAGCCCGGCGAATGACCACGCGCAGCTTCGGCACATCCTGCAGCGCGGCATAGAGACGGTTCCGCAGTGCGAGATTATGCGCCTCGATGCGACTCGACCCGATCGCAGAAATGTAGTCGAACGCTGCACCGAGACCAAGGATGCTGTAGACACTGGAAACTCCAGATGAATCGGAGTATGCTGCCCGTCCGCTTTGCAGCGCGATAGGATCGATGCTGTTCCCAAGCTCTTCGCTCAGGTAGAGCAGCCCGGTTCCTTTGGGCCCGAGCAACCATTTGTGACCGCTCGTCGCGTACACATGACAGCCGAGCGCTTTGACGTCCACCGGTACTCCACCCAGCGCCTGCGCTCCGTCCACCACCGCGATGCATCCACGCGCCCGTGCCAGCGCAGAGAGTTCCGCCACGGGCATGCGCAGTCCAGTCGAGGTGAGGATGTGCGAGAAGGAGAGGACGCGTGTCCGTGGCGTCATCTTCTTCGCGACTCGGTCAACGATCGCTTGCGCATCATTCTCGCCCGGCGATATCGCCACTACGTCGAGTGCGATCCCGTAGCGCCGCACACTGTAGTCCCAGCAGGAGCGACCGCCCGGATGCTCCTGGTCAGTGGTGAGCACCCGGTCGCCCGGTTTTAATGTAAGGCCTTGGGCCACCCAATTCATTCCATCGGTAGTACACCTGGTCAGGACCAACTCGACCGTCTTGCAGCGGATGAAGGCGGCGGCCTTCGCTCGCACCACGTCCATCTCTCGCTCGTGCTGGAAATAGGCAAAAAAAACCGGGTCGAGCTCGAGCTCCTTCCAGGCTGCAATGGTTCGTTCCATGACCGGCCGCGGCGAGGGGCCCAGCGACCCTGTCTGCAGGTAGATCAGGCCGGGCACAAAGGAGAAGTCGTCCCCGGCAGCCAGTCCTCGCTCGGCCTGGGGCGGGGGAGAAGCCGCGCCGGCTTCCGATGCCGTCATTCCAGCAGCTGCGAGAACCGCAATAGCAGAGAGAAATTCTCGCCGATTGTGTGTGGCGTTCGTCACTGAATCGGGCTCCGTGGGCGAAGTTAGATTGGAGAGAGGGCTGATCCCAGAAGTATAGCGAAGTCACAGGTTCTCCCGGTGTTCCGCAGATTATGTATGCTGAATTTTTCTCAATTCATTCTAGTGCATCTTGCGAACTGCCTCTGTAGTCGGCTTTCGGTAAAGCGGCCGGAATGGGTCCACCTGGGGCGTTCTTGCCGAAAACGTCGGCACCACATTTCGATGGCCGGCGTCAGGGGACTCTGGTCGGAGCGAGCAGGCAGTAAGACTGCGGATTGCCCGTGAAATAGGAGATATGTGCTTTCTGGTTGTATATATTAGGCCACTGAGGTACGTGACCAATGTTTGCTGGCTGCATACTCATGCGCGGGATAAGTTTAGGTGCTTTCGCTTCGAGTTTGTTGGCGGCTCAAAATGTCGCTCCGCTGCGACCGGTCAATACGTATCATGTCCCGACCAGCGGTCTCGTAGCTCCTGTTTCGCCGGAGATTCACGCGGACCGCTCAGTCACTTTCCGCTTCGCTGCCGCCAGTGCCCCCGATGTGAAGCTATCGTTGGATGGTGATCACCCGATGGTCAAGGACGCCAAAGGCACATGGAACGTAACCCTCGGTCCGCTTGAACCTGAGATCTACGAGTACAGCTTCCAAATAGGGGGCGCAAGGGTGATGGATCCCGGAAACCAACTTCTGAAGACCGGAGCCTTCGGAGCCAGTCTTCTCGACGTGCCCGGAAACCCTCCGCGCTTCGATCAGGTACAGGATGTGCCTCACGGAACCATCCAGATTCGTTCCTATACGTCCACGCCTTACAGGAAGCAACGAACCCTGTACGTGTACCTGCCGCCCCAGTACGACCGCGAGCCGTCGCGCAGATTTCCAGTTCTCTATCTACGACACGGAAATGGTGACGATGAAGCAGCCTGGAGCATTGAAGGGCGTGCGGGCGTGATCCTCGAAAATCTGATCGCTGAAGGTAAAGCTTTCCCGATGATTATCGTCATGCCCTACGGCGAGAACAATGCGGCCGGAGGCGGCACACCCGACGGAATCGCGGCACTCGGGAAGGAACTGCTTGACGATGTCATTCCGTTGGTGGACAAGAATTACCGCACGCTCACGGGGCGTGAGGACCGCGCGATTGCCGGACTCTCGATGGGTGGCGGGCAAGCCTTCGCCATCGGTCTGCGGAACCTGGATCGGTTCGCTTGGGTTGGCGAATTCAGCTCGGGCCTGCTCAGCGACGCTGACTTCAGAATCGAGAAATACATGCCCGCTCTCATCCAAGATGCCCCAGGTGTCAACCAGAAACTCAGGCTGCTCTTTCTCAGTTGTGGCAGCAACGACCCGCGCTATCCAGGCCAACTCGATCTATCGGATGCTCTCACCAGATACAAAATCCCGCACGAATGGTACAGCACGCCTGGCGCACACGAATGGAAGGTGTGGCGCCGTTCGCTCCACGAGTTTTTGCCACGGCTGTTCCAGCCCTCAAGAGCCTAGATCATCCGTGCAGGGGAGAACGGGCCTTCCAGTCGCTTCGGTGCCGGGTACACTTCCATCTCGGTGGGCGACTGCCGAGTGTCGGCCATCTGGAAGCGGTCCAGCTTCGGGTAAACAAGCCGCTCACTCGTAGTCCACGATATACGGGGCGTTTTCGGTAAGAACGACCGATGATAGAGTCGTCTACATGATTTCAGAAAAGCCGACCCGTCGCGAAGTCCTGACAGGGATTGCTGCCGTTTCTCTCTTCCCGGGTAATTCTCTCAAAGCCGAATCCGCGGCCTCTCCGCTTTGTTTCACCAGTGCAGTCGAGATGGCAAAGCTGATTCGTACGAGAAAGCTCTCCGCTCGCGATGCGCTGGCCGAGCACCTCAAGCAGATCGACCGCGTTAATCCCAGGGTCAACGCGATCGTAACCCTGGTTGCAGAGATGGCGGTCGAAGCTGCCACACGCGCCGACGAGATGCAGGCGCGGGGCGAAACACTGGGCCCCCTGCACGGCCTGCCCGTCGCCCACAAGGATCTTATTAATACCCGCGGCATCCGCACCACCTTCGGTTCGCCGTTGTTCAAGGACAACATACCCACCGAAGACGATATCCTCGTCGAACGCATGCGGCGCGCCGGCGCAATCATCGTGGGCAAAACCAACACCCCCGAATTCGGCGCCGGGTCGCAGACCTTTAATACCGTCTTCGGCGCAACCCGCAATCCGTACGATCTGACCAAAACCTGCGGCGGTTCCTCGGGCGGGGCAGCCGTCGCGCTGGCCTGCGGCATGGTCCCCGTCGCCTCCGGTTCCGACGCAGGAGGTTCGCTGCGCAATCCCGCCGCGTTCTGCAACGTCGTCGGATTCCGCCCGTCCATCGGCCGTGTCCCCAACCCCAAGGGCAATGGGTGGTCCACTCTCAGCACAAACGGTTGCCTTGGCCGCTCCGTCGCCGACCTCGCGCTCTCGCTCAGCACCATCGCTGGTCCCGACCCCAATACGCCGCTCGCTATCAACGAGCCCGGAGAACTCTTCGCCCGCCCGCTCGACCGCAGCTTCAAAGGTGTGCGCGTCGCATGGTTCAAGGACCTGGGCGGCGTGCCCTTCGACCCCCGCGTCCGCACCATTGTCGATGCGCATCGCGTTACGTTCGAATCGCTCGGCTGCATCGTCGAGCAGGCCGAGCCTGACTTCTCTCCCGCCGAAACCTCGTTCCGCACTCTTCGTGCCTTGTCAGACGCCGCCGCCTATGGCACGATGTTCGAGCAACACCCCGACGCCTTCAAGGACACTTTGAGAGAGGAAATCCAGACAGGGATGAAGCTCACCGGTCAGGAAATCGCCCGCGCCGAGATTGCCCATAGTCTCCTCTGGCGCCGCTTCCAGGCTTTCCTTCAGAAGTATGAATACTTCATCCTCCCCACTACGCAATTACCTCCGTTCGACGTCAACACGCCTTATCCAACGGAGATCGCCGGTGTCCACTTCAACAACTACATCGACTGGATGAAGGCCTGCTGGTACATCTCGGCCACTGGAAACCCGGCAGCCTCCGTGCCGGCCGGATTTACGGCCGAAGGCCTTCCCGTCGGCGTGCAGATCGTGGGCCGCGATAAGCAGGATTTCAGTGTCCTGCAACTTGCGTACGCATTCGAACAGGCAACGGGATTTGGTACGAGACATCCGGCGATCGCGTAGAGGAAAACGTTAACTTACGGGCTTGAAAAGTTGGAGCCTCAATAAGCTGATTCTCAGCCAACGAGAACAGAGCTTTGCGTGACCTGAGAAGGCGAACTGCGCGGAAACGGTCTTAGGAAATCGAGACTGCCCCAGCCGATCCAACAAGCAACAGTTTCCCAAAAGCCCGATTTCCGAGCACAACCCGACTTTACCGGCATGTCGAAGTAATGCATCGAATGATCTCGCGTCCAAATGGCGTATTCTTGATTCGCGCCACTGGGGGCCGACATGGATCATCCGCTAACCTCCCTCCTGTTTCGCCTTGCCACCATCGGGCTCGCGACTACGTTTTTTGTTATCCCGATGTCCGCTCAATCTCCAAACATGAC
>JALYIG010000153.1 GCA_030775885.1 Acidobacteriota bacterium
CGCTTCCTGTTCGCCTGGCCCACTGCCCGTTACGCTGTGATGAGCGGTGCCGCGGCTGCCAACACGCTCGCCGAAGTCCGCGCCAAACAGATGGAGCGCGGCGGCAAGCAGCTCTCGGACCACGAGAAGAAAGCTCTCCACGACGAAATCAAGTCCGCATATGACGCGCAGGCCGACCCCCGCTACGGCGCCGCCCGTCTGTGGATTGACTCGATTATCGACCCCGCGAAAACCCGCGACGTCCTCATCACTGCGCTCGAAGCGTGCGCCCTGAACCCAGACGTCCCGCCGTTCAATCCCGGCATCCTGCAAACGTAAGTCAAATTTTCCGATCCAGCAGCCCTGTGACTCGCATCTGACCTGAAGGAGCAAATCATGAACGCTGCAGTAGAGTCCGAGCACAGTCTGTACCCGTTTGTGCTGACCGAAGACCAGGAGCATCTTCGTCGCGAGATTCGCGAGTTCTGCGCGCGCGAAATCGCACCCAACGTCTCCGCCTGGGACGAATCCGGCGAGTTCCCTTTGGCCGCCATCAAAAAGCTCGGCGCAATGGGCCTGCTCGGCGTCATCCTCCCGGTCGAGTACGGCGGCGCCGGTCTTGGCTACATCGACTACGCCCTCGCCATCGAAGAACTCTCCGCCGTCGACGGCTCCATCGGCCTCACCATGGCCGCACACAACTCGCTGGGCACCAATCACATCTTCCTCGCAGGCAACGAACAGCAGCGCCAGAAGTATCTTCCCCGCCTCGCCACCGGAGAGTTTCTTGCCGCGTGGGCCATCACCGAATCGGGCTCCGGCTCCGACGCTGGCGGCGCGCGCACCACTGCCGTCCGCAAGGGTGATCGCTACGTGCTCAACGGCAACAAAACCTTCATCACCAACGGTCGCTATGCCGACGTCCTGGTCATCATTGCGGTCACAGATAAGTCCAAAGGCACACACGGCCTCTCCGCCTTCATCGTAGAGAAGGACACTCCCGGCTTTCGGCCCGGCAAGAAGGAAAACAAACTCGGCCTGCGGGCCAGCGACACCAGCGAACTCATCTTCGAAGACTGTGAAATCCCTGCAGAAAACCTGGTCGGAGCGGAAGGCGAGGGATTCGTCGACGCCATGCGCGTGCTCGACGGCGGCCGCATCTCCATCGCCGCCTTGTCTCTGGGCATCGGGCGCGGCGCGCTGGACGCAGCACTTAAGTACGTCAAGGAACGCCGCCAATTCGGCAAGGCCATCGCGGAGTTCCAGGGCATCCAGTGGAAGCTCGCCGACATGGCCACTGAACTCGACGCTGCCCGCCTTCTGACCTATCGCGCCGGCGTGCTCAAAGACGCGGGCCGCAAAGTTACGCGCGAATCCGCCATGGCCAAGCTCTTCGCCAGCGAAGTCGCTGTGCACATATGCAACGAGGCCGTGCAACTCTTCGGCGGCTACGGCTTCATCAAAGACTATCCCGTCGAAAAGTTCTATCGCGACGTGAAGCTGTGTACCATTGGCGAGGGAACCAGCGAGATTCAGCGCATGGTTATTGCGCGCGAAATCCTCAAAGTTCATCCATCCCGCGGCTGATCCGCACCACGTCGAAACGCATGCCTGATTCCATCAAGATCGTAGAGTGCCCACGCGATGCCTGGCAGGCATTGCCTGTGGTCATCCCCGCTGAAGTCAAAGCCGAATACCTCCGCCGCCTTGTCGCGGCCGGCTTCACCCATATCGACGCCGTCAGCTTCGTGTCCCCTGCCGCAGTACCGCAGACGGCGGACTCCGAACGCGTCCTCGAGGAACTCGAGCCCGCGCCTGGCGTAGAGATTATCGGCATCGTCGTCAACGAGAAGGGTGCCCAGCGCGCCATCGATACTGGGGCCGTCCACACCCTCGGCTTCCCCTACTCCATCTCTCCCACCTTCCTCGAGCGCAATCAGCGCCAGACGCCCGAGGAGTCGCTCGACGCCCTCAACGCCATTGGGACGCTCGCACACTCCGCCGGACTTGATGTCGTCGCTTATCTTTCCATGGCCTTCGGAAATCCCTACGGCGATCCCTGGAGCCTCGACGAAGTCGTCACCGCCTGCGAGCTCATCGTCGACTCCGGCGCGCAGCAGATCTCGCTCGCCGACACCGTCGGCCTCGCTACCGCGGAACGCATTGCCGAAACTCTCGCCGTCGCCCACGCCGCGCATCCTCAAGTTGAGTTCGGAGTCCACCTGCACGCGCGCCACGACGATGCTTCCACCCACATCCGGGCCGCCTACAACGCGGGCTGCCGCCGCTTCGACTCCGCCATCGGCGGCCTCGGCGGATGTCCCTTCGCGCAGGACCTCCTTGTCGGCAATATCCCCACTGAGACTCTCATCGCCGTCCTCGCCGATTGTGGCGCCCAACTTCCCGCCTTCGGCCCGCTCGACGACCTCATCCGTGCCAGCTCCGAGATCGCCAAACGTTTTGCCGCTGTCGAAAACTAGCATGGCGTCTGCTGAGCTGTCATTCTGAGCCACAGGCAAAGAATCGCCGCATTTTTACCTTCACGCAACCAAAAATCGACGCACTAGCCAACGGGAATTGCGGAGGAAAGTTTGAACTACAACACGATCGTTGTAACCGACGCCCCTCCTATCCGCACCATTACTCTCAACCGCCCCGCCCGGCGCAACGCGATGACCCCCGAGATGCAGGCGGAGCTCATCGCTGCGTTGCAGGACGCCTCCGCCGGTTCCGCCCGCGTCCTCATCCTCACCGGTGCAGGCGACGCCTTCTGTTCGGGTCTCGATCTTTCGGCGCTGCAAGCTATGCAGGACAAGTCCGCCGCAGACTATCGAGCCGATGCCCAGCGCGTCGCCAGTCTATTCCGCACACTGTACGAACTGCCCATCCCGACCATCGCCGCCGTCCACGGACCGGCCATCGCCGGAGGCACCGGCCTCGCCACCATCTGCGACTTCACGCTCGCCACTCCCATCGCGAAGTTCGGATATACCGAGGCTCGCATCGGCTTCGTTCCCGCACTGGTCTCCGCCTACCTGGCACTGCAACTCGGCGACAAGCGGTGCCGCGACCTGCTGCTCACCGCACGCATCTTCGACGCGGCCGAAGCCCACCGTCTCGGTCTGGTCAACGAGATCGTCGCACCCGAAGACCTCATCGAGCGCGCTCACAGCCTCGCTTCCGCCCTCATCGGGAACAGCCCCCAAGCGTTGGCCGCAACCAAGCGCCTGCTAGCAGCGCAGAACAAGGCATGGCTCGACAGCGCAATCCAAGCCGCCCTCGCCGCAAACTCCGAGGCCCGCGACACCACCGACTTCCACGAAGGCGTCGCAGCCTTCCTCGAGAAGCGCAAACCAACCTGGACAAGATAACTATTTCTTGAGGCTGTCTTTCTGAGCGCACCGAAGAACCCCCGTCTTTCGCTTTTCGCTGCCGCATACTGCTCGCCCCAGCCACCCGAAGATAGGCTCACGTTGCGGCCTAAGCCGCACCGCACCTGAACCGCAGCACGCCTGCTGTCTTCTGCTCTACCTCGGCCCGCGTCACACCTTCCGCCAGTTCGATCACTTCAAAACCCCTCTCTGTCACATCCAGCACGCACAGGTCTGTAATCACGCGATGCACCACGCCTTTCCCCGTCAGCGGCAGAGTACATTCGCGCAGCAACTTCGCGCTTCCATCGGCTGCCGTATGCTCCATCACCACCACTACGCGCCGCACGCCGGAGACCAGATCCATCGCGCCGCCCATCCCCTTCACCCGCTTGCCCGGAATCATCCAATTCGCCAGGTCGCCGCGTTCAGACACCTGCATAGCCCCCAGAATCGCCAGGTCGATATGGCCGCCGCGGATCATCGCAAACGAGTCCGCGCTCGAGAACGTCGACGCACCCGGCACAAACGTCACCGTCTCTTTCCCCGCGTTGATCAGGTCTGCATCCACCTCGGTCTCGCGCGGAAACGGCCCCATCCCCAGAAGCCCGTTCTCCGACTGTAGCGTCACCGTCATTCCGGCAGGGATGTAGTTCGCCACGAGCGTCGGAATTCCGATGCCCAGATTCACGTAGAAGCCGTCGCGCAACTCCTTCGCCGCGCGCGTAGCCAATTGTCGACGAGTCCATGCCACTTCTCTTACTCCTCTCGCACCGTGCGCTTCTCTATCCTTTTTTCCGGATGTGGATTGTGCACCAGCCGCTGTATATAAATCCCCGGCGTGTGAATCTCGTCTGGATCAAGCTCGCCGGCTGCCACGACAATCTCTGCTTCCGCCACCGTAATCCTTCCGCACGTCGCTGCTTGTGGGTTGAAATTCCGGGCCGTTCTGCGGTAGATCAGGTTGCCATGCATATCCGCCTTCCACGCTTTCACCAGCGCCACATCGGCGCGAATCCCGCGCTCGAGGATGCACGGAATGCCGTCGAACTCCTTCTGCTCTTTCCCCTCCGCCACCAGCGTGCCCACGCCCGTGCGCGTGTAGAAGCCCGGAATCCCCGCTCCGCCCGCGCGCATGCGTTCCGCCAGCGTACCCTGTGGACAGAATTCAACCTCCAGTTCGCCGCACAAAAACTGCCTCTCGAACTCATTGTTCTCGCCTACGTAGCTGGAGATCATCTTCTTGACCTGCCGCGTTCGCAGCAGCAGCCCCAGCCCCCAGTCGTCGACGCCGGCGTTGTTGCTCGCAATCGTCAGATCGCGTACACCCGTGTCGCGCAGCGCAAGGATCAGCCCCTCGGGAATGCCGCACAGCCCGAACCCGCCAATCGCCATCAGCATCCCGTCGCGCACAATGCCGCTCAAGGCCGAATGCGCATCCGGCCAAAGCTTACTCAGCCCAGGTGTCCCCCCAACCGCGGTATTCTCAGGTCCAGATGCCACTTGCCCGCCCTCGCTTGTGCCATGCCATGTACGCCGATGTAATCCTATCTCCAAACTCGCAACAGTGGCTCGCCACCATTTTCGGCTGGTTTTGACGGGGGCCATAAATCTGCTGACGCTGCGATAGAAGGTACTCGAAAGCCAGTGAAAGGTGTGATAGTTTGGCTTGATGCGTCGCCTTCTAATGCTTTGGGCCGCTTGCATGGCGATGGGTATCGCACCGGCGATCGCTGGCGCCCATGCACTCCAAGCGCAGGTTGTTGCGCATGTTCTGGATGTGCGCGGCCAGTGGCGACTCGACGGCAATACCGCCCAAGTGATATCCGGGCAGGGCTTGACCGCGGGCGCGAAGATTACCTCCTCCTTCAACCGGCCGGGCGATTCCATCACGATCGTCCATGACGAGGATATGTCGAGGCAGTGGGTAGCGTGCGATGATTCGGCTGCAAACCCGTGCCACAGTCCTATCGTAGTGCCGGGCGCTTCAGTCGGCGCAGCGCCAAATCAGCTCAGGGGTTTGGTCAATGCGGCCCTCTCGGTTCTGTTGAGCAAGCCTCCTGCGATCGGGAACCACTATGCGCTGACGCTGACACGCGGCATCAAGCCAAAGGTGCAGGAGATGGAGGCGGTGGTTCCCCTGGATCCCGCGCTGGGCATCGTTCTGCCAACGGTGTCCGACGATCTGCCTGCCGGAAAGTACAGCGGTTCGATTGCGCCAGCCGGGGAGAAGGCCTCATCCTCACCCCAGACGGTTCAATTGACGCCTGGGGGGACATGGAGCGCGCTGCGTTGCGATGCTCCAGGGTTGTACGAAGTATCGATCTCAAACGCAGGTGGCCACCAGGTGGCGGATGTCATGCTTTTGGTGACGACCGCCGCACAGTTTCCGGCGGCACGAGACGAGTTCAAGTCGATGAAGAACCGCACCTCAAAGTGGGACGGCCCGAAGGCGCGATCGGACGAGCATCTTTTTCTGCGGGCTTATCTGCTGCAGGCGAGCCAGGCCGGGACCAGCTCGCAATGATGTCGCAGGCGGATATCCTCGACCACGAGATCGGACGGCTGGCTGGATATATTGAAAACCGGCGAATCCCTTTTCTACGGCGCGTCTCCCAATCCAAACCGGCCCTGATCACCATCGCGGCGATGGTCCTCGTATTCCAGATGCGCAACCTGCCGGAGACGCTGGCGAATAGTTCGTTGGATGCGGCGATCGCGGTACAGAAGCCGGAGCCTGCGCCCTCGGTGCGACTGGTGGAGATAGACGACCAGGACTACGAAGACCTCTTTCACGCGCGGAGTCCGCTCGACCCCCAGGTGCTGGCGGACATCCTGGCAGCGGCGGCGAAGGGTCATCCGCGTGCCATGGTCATCGACATCGACACGTCGGATAAGACGTTCCACGATATGCCAACGCCTTCCGTGCCCATTGTCTGGAACGTATCCGGGGAGCAGGCGGACAGCGGCGCGTTCACCCTGTATCCACCGCTGGGCGGGCGGCCGTTGCCGCCTGGTTCAGTGGCCGCGCTGGCGATTGCACCACAGGACGAGCGGGGAGTGGTACGCGGCTATCAGCATGGCTATCCGCTCGCGTCGGGAGGGTTGGTCAACTCCCCGGGGTACGCCGCGGCAAACATCGTCGCGGGACGCGCGCCGAACGATGCAGCGGATGTCGCGGAACACACGCATTACCTCGACTACCGCTACCGCTTTACGCCGATCAAAGCTCGCGACCTACTGGAAGACGCCAAGTCCCCCACCTGGAACCAGATGGCTCTCTTCAACGGAAAGGTGGTGGTGCTGGGCGGAGCCTACCGCGTGGCACGCGACCAGTATGCAACGCCAAAGGGCCTGCTGAACGGCTGCGAGATCATCGCACAGGCGGTGGCAGCGGAGATTGAAGGCACTTCCATCAGCGCTGCGAGCCGCTGGATGACTGGGTTGATGATGGTGATCGGCGGGCTGGTGACGCTTGCCGTGTATCACTGGCTGCGATTCCGCGTGGCATTCGCCGTTTCGCTGGCATTGATCCCAGCGCTGTCGATTGCCTCGAACTGGATCTTGTTCCATCGCTTTGCCGCGTGGGGTGCCATGGTGCCGCTGGTGATCGCGGTGGTTATGGCAGAGCTGTATTCGAAAGCCGCGCTGTACCTTACGTTCTACCAAAAGGTCGCCGAACTGAAGGGTCAAAGCGGGCCGGTGGCCGAGCCCAAATAAAGCCTAGCGCACGCCGGTATCGACAAATGCCGCCCAGTAGAACGGCTGGGCAAATTTGCGCCGGACCTGAAGCTCCGCATGGCGCAACGCCAGTGGCGTTGACTCGCCGGCACGCAGATGCGCGTGAAGCGATTGCATCAGCAGCGCGGTGGCTTCGTCGTTGACCTGCCACAAACTGCTGACGACATTATCCGCACCGGCTTGCAGGAAGGTGCGCGTAAGGCCCTCGATCTCGTCGCCGCCGGTCATCTGGCCGCGGTCGGTCTCGCAAGCGCTGAGGATGACCAGCTTGGCTTTGAGGTTGAGGTCCATCACTTCGTACAGTGTGAGACGCGTGGGCTGGCCCGCGGCGGGAGCGGTGACGATGGCGCTGAAGAGCGGCGCTTGCGCCTCAAACAAACCATGCGTCGCGAAGTGGACCTCCTGATGCTCGAGCAATGCGTTCACCGCAGCCTGATGAGTGAAGGCTGCGCCAGTGACGCGGCTGGCGCGTGGATAGAGCTTCTGAATAGCCTCGGTTTCATCGAGCGTGCCGGGCAAGGGAGGCAGGCCTTCGACGGAGAGATCGCCGATGGCGCCGAGGAACAGGTCGGGTGATGAGCTGGAGGTTCCGAAGCGCAGGAACTCGAGGGTCGAAGCCGACGGTAGATACGACACAGCGAAACGATCGATGAGCAGCGTGCGGGGCGCGAGATCATCGGGCGACGTTTCGCTGGCAAAACCGCGCTTCGAAGCGCTACTGTCCGGGATAGGAAGCGCCTGGAACGGGATAAGCGAAAGCGGCCCGGCCGGCACGATGAGCAGAGTGTCAATGTCGGCGGGGAGCGCGTCTATAACCGGTGCGAGAAGAATTTGGGACGCAGCTGAGGTCTGCGCGTCGAGTGCGTCCTCAGAGGCGCGCGCGGAGGCCAGGAGATTGGCGAGTTTGCCGAGTTGCGCAGGAAGCGCGGCAGTGTCGGCAGCCCAATGAAGTTCGGTCGCAGCGCCATGGGTGACGACGAACGCTGCGATTTCATGATCGAGAACGGCGTACTCGATGAGTGCGGTTCCGGCAGGCAGATGCGCCTGCGTTGCTGCAAGCGTGATGGGCTTGAGCGAAAGCGGTTGCGTCGCGCGCGACGCGTTGAGATGCTGCTGTTCTCGAGCGAGTACGAAACTGGTCTCCAGCGAGACGAGTTTGGCGCGAGTGACTTCCGGGACCTGCCCGGAATTCCGGAGAGCGGATTCATTGTCGGGCGAGAGGGCAAGCCGCGCCGTAATGATTTGCTGCTCGATCGCGTCGAGTTGACTCGATGCAGACTTGTCGGCGTGCTTCGCCTCGGCAGGCTTGGCTGCGGCCTGAGGCTTGCCGGATGCGGTCTGCGCGAAGCGTCGGCCGTTGAGCGTTTCAAGGAAGCTGCGCGCTTTGTCGCGCTCGAGGTATTGCCAGGCAAGTTCGCGGTTGCCCGCTGCCGTAAGCAGCTGCACCTGGCGCCGGTAAAGCTCCTGCACGGAGGCATTATCGACGAACGACTGGCGTTCTTCCTCCTGCGACAGGCCAGCCCGGATGTGATCTAGCGAATCCACCGCGCCGGAGTAGGACTTGATCGCAGCAGCGCTGTCTCCCGCGTTCTGATCGAGGATGCCCTCGAGGAATTGAATGCGCCAGGTTGAGTCAGCCAGACCCACTGAAGTCGAGGCAGAACGTGCCAATGCGAGGTGCTCGCGAGCTGTCTTGTCGGAGGCTGCGGCTGCGCGTCCGTCAGTCGCAAGATACTGCACCAGTTGCATGCGCGCGGTAACCTCTTCGTTCATCTCCTTTTCCTGATGCAGCGCCGCAATGGCATCCAGATAGAGAGGAACAACAATGTCCTGACTTTGCTTTGCGTTCTGCTCGAGTCGCGCCTGCTGCAGCAATACCGTAGAGCGGGTGAAGTGGCCGGGCACGTTGGGCACTGGGTTGAGCGATTGTTGGAGAATACCGCGCGCCCCCTTAAGATCGCCGTCGCGTTCCATCACGGCCGCGATGCCGAGCTGTGCTGCGGCATACAGAGTGTCGAGCTGCGAGCGCATCTGCGCGGAGGTGACTGCCTCGATGCCCGTGATGACTTCTGAGTAATTGGCGCGCGCGGTGCGAAGATCGCCATGTGCGAACTGGGCCGCGGCAAGCCTCTCCAATACGCGAAAGCGAAGCAACGTCGTGATCCCGGCGCCCGCCGGTGAGTGAAGGATGTCGGCGCCCTGCTGCAGTGCAGCGACCTGCAAGGTGGACTCGCGCAGGTAGGCGTAGTCGACCGCAGTCATCAGCAGCGCGGAAACCTGGCCGGAGAGATCGTTGGCGGCGCGGGCGCGATCCAGTTGAGCCGCGTCGTCGCGCAGCACAAGGTCAAACTGACCGGCGAGCCTTCGGCGATGATTGCCGACGTCGCGCCCGAATCCGGCGATGGAGATTGGCAGGTTGGGAAAATCCTTATCGAGCTTTTCGCAGAGCGCTATTGCCTGATCGTAGGGTACGGTCTGCATTGCCTCAAGGCCAAGCGAAAGCAGCGTGTCGATCGCCTGATATGCGACCAGCAGCGGATTGGGGTCACCCTTGATAGCCTTCAGCGCCTCATGAATATGGGCGATGGCGTCGTCGTAATGCTGGCCGGCGATGTCTACTTGGGAGGCAGCCAGCAGCGCTTCTGCGCGAAACGTGGCCGGAGTCGATGGAGTGGCAGCAGCCAGGAAGGCCTGCGACTCGTTGCGCGCGGCTTGGGAGTTGCCCCGCGATGATTCTAGTGCGATGATTTTGCGACCCAAATCCGCGGCGAGCAGCGTGGTTGGATCCTTGCTGAACTTGCGTGCCTGGTAGTAGGCGTCCGCGGCTTCGTCCAACCGGTTGAGGCGGATGAGGTCGTCGCCGATATTGGTCCACGGAATGTAAAGCGTCTCGGTCTCGCCTGAGCGCTGCTGTAAGTCGAGCGACTCACGCGCTGCGGCGAGCGCTGCAACGTAGTCCCCCTCGTTATGGCGGTATGCGGCATCCTGCAGGTCGGCAAAGATGCTTGCTTTCAAAAACTGCTGCTGGCTTACGTCGAGTTCGATGATGGCGTCGAGAGCGCGGTGCATCCGGGCCCAGTCGTCCGCCGTGGCTGTTGGCGTGTTGCCGTAGGATTCGACGGCGAGCAGAATTTTCTGGCTCTGGTCGATGCCGATCTGCTGAAAGAGCGGTTGGTCGGCTGCGGGGACAGGCGCGATACCGCCCGCGAGCCGGGCAAGCAACTCATTCCCCCGCGCTAGGTCATCCTCCAGCGGGGGCTGGCAACGTGCGGAGCCGACGCAATAGAGAAACAGAGCAAGTACCCACAATCCGGCTTGCATGCGGACCCGCAATCTTCCGCAGGGGAGTATCAGCGTGTCGCTGCGAGGTCCGCCGCAGAATGAAGACGTTGGCCCGGACCCCGAGTAAGACACGAAAAATGCTCCTTCGACCCAGCACATGCTCCCATGCCGGCGGAGACGTGTCAACCAAATCGACGTGGCCATGCGCGGCTGCCCGTGCAGGGGACGCAGAGGCTCTGCCTGATACACTGGAAACAGAGATTTTGCCGCGCTTTCCTCGGATTTTCCCTCCTTGTTCGGAACGGCCCCTCGACAACTTCATGCACAGTCTTCACCGCACAGATGATCTCCGCATCCAGTGGACCAAAGTGGTTCTGCCACCGGTCTTTCTGGAAGAGGAGCTGCCGATCTCCGACGAAGCCTCGTCGGTTGTGTTCACCGCACGCAACGAGGTGAGCGAGATACTCGCCGGGAACGATCCGCGTTTGCTGGTCGTAGTCGGTCCGTGTTCCATCCACGACGCCAAGGCCGCGCGCGAGTACGCGGCGCAACTGAAGCCGCTGATCGCCGAGCTGGCCGACAGCCTGTGCATCGTGATGCGCGTGTACTTCGAGAAACCGCGGACCACGGTCGGCTGGAAGGGCCTGATCAATGACCCGTTCCTGGACGACACGCACAAGATCAACGATGGATTGCGGATTGCGCGACATCTGCTGCTCGATTTGGCGGAGATGGGCGTGCCCGCTGGGACCGAGTTTCTCGACATCATTTCACCGCAGTATCTGGTCGATCTGGTGACGTGGGGCGCGATCGGCGCTCGAACCACCGAGAGCCAGGTGCATCGTCAACTGGTCAGCGGATTGTCGTGTCCGGTCGGCTTCAAGAACGGAACGTCGGGCAATGTGCAGATTGCCATTGACGCGATCCTTTCGGCGCGGGGCGAGCATACCTTCCTGGGCGGCACGAAACACGGGCAGACGGCGATCTTCGCGACTACCGGCAATCCGGAGTGCCACATCATTTTGCGCGGTGGACGGGGCATGACCAACTACGATGCGGCGTCGGTTGAGACGACCTGCAAGGCGCTAGAGAAGGCGAAGTTGCCCCCGCGGGTGATGCTCGATTGCTCGCACGCCAACAGCAGTAAGGACTACACCCGGCAGCCCGAGGTGGCGCGCAACATTGCCGGACAGATTGCGGCGGGCGACCGGCGCATCATCGGCGTGATGGTCGAGAGCAATCTGGTGGCCGGCGCGCAGAAACTGGTCGAAGGGAAGCCGCTGGTTTACGGTCAGAGCATCACCGACGCGTGCCTGGGATGGCCGGAGACCGTGGATCTGCTGCGCGAACTTGCTGGAGTGGTGAAGGCTGCGCGGATTTAGCCGTCTGATGAGGATCCGAGTCGCCTGCTGAAGGAATCCCCATGGCCGCAATAAAGTTACGTCGACCATGGGGCCTTCCATCTGGCGCAGTTACTTCGGCGACTTGGCGGTGGCGAAGCGCTTGTTGATTTCATCCCAGTTGACGACGTTCCACCACGCGGCGAGGTAGTCTGGCCGGCGGTTGTTGTACTTCAGGTAGTAGGCGTGCTCCCAAATGTCGTTGCCGAGGACGGGGTAGAGGCCCTGCGAGATGGGGTTGTCCTGGTTGGGCGTGGTAACGATTTTGAGCTTGCCGCCCTCAAACACGACCCAGCCCCAGCCGGAGCCGAACTGCTTGGCGGTAGTCTCGTTGAACTGCTTCTTAAAGCTTTCGAAGTCACCGAAGTCGGCTTTGATCTGCGCGGCGATGGCGCCGGAGGGCTCGCCTCCGCCCTTGGGCTTCATAATCTGCCAGAACATAGTGTGATTGACGTGGCCTCCGCCGTTATTTTGGACGATTTTGCGGATGTCCTCGGGGATGCCGCCGAGGTTCTTGATCAGGTCTTCGGGGGTGCTGGAACCGAGGTCGGAGTGCTTCTCGATCGCGCCGTTGAGGTTGGTGACGTAGGTCTGGTGGTGCTTGTCGTGGTGAAGCTTCATGGTTGCCTCGTCGATGTAGGGTTCGAGGGCGGCGTAATCGTAAGGAAGCGGGGGAAGTTCGTATGCCATAAAGATTCTCCTGTTGGGTATGTGATGCGGGCCGGAGGGGTCAGGTGCCATAAAAAGGCGGCAAGGCAGATCATAGCGCAAACGCGCGACGGTGGTTCACTCGACCCACTCATGCGATAAAGCCGCATGAATGGGGCACTCCGGCAGATGATAGCTCAAACATGCGACGGGGGTTCATTCGACCCCACTCATGCGATGAAGCCACATGAATGGGGCACCCGGCATAAATAGGGCACCCGCAGCCGGCACCCGGCATCAATAGGGAACTCGGCACCCGCGAACCGCGAGTTGATGCGGTGAATTTTGGCGGAAGAATAATCGCAATCGCGGAGGCAAAATCTGCGATCTAATACAAACTTATGAGCAACGTGGACTCGTATCACTGGCTGAATGACGATGGTCCGGCGTTTGGTTCGCCGGGAGTGGCGCCGACCTGGACCTCCAGCAAGAAGGATGCGGTGTCGACGGCATATTCGGCCTCCAGCCGGGTTTGGTTTACTGTGTCGCACGGCACGCTGAACGAAATTTACTACCCCACCATCGACCGTCCGCAGACGCGCGACATGGAGCTGCTGTTTACCGACGGTGAAACTTTTTACCACGAAGAGAAGCGCGACATCGCCTATGACTTCCATTATGTGGACGACGACGCCCCCGCAGTGCGCGTGGTCGGCAGCGACTCCGAAGGCCGCTACACCGTGACCAAAGAGATGATTGCCGATCCGCATCACTCGGTGGTGCTGGTCCATGTGAAGATAACCGGGGACGAAGCACTGCTGCAGCGGATGAAGTGCTATGCGCTGCTGGCTCCGCATCTGAACGGAGGCGGTGCGGGCAACTCGGCACGCAGCGTGATGGTCGCGGGCAAGCGTGTGGTGCTGGCGTGGCATGGGCCGGTGTCGCTGGCGATGGGCGCGGATTGCGGATTCACACGCTCCTCCTGCGGATATGTGGGCCAGAGCGACGGCTACCAGGACCTGATGGCCGATATGAAGATGACGTGGTCGTTCGGACAGGCGTTGAACGGCAACATCGCTGTAACGGGCGAGATCGACGTGGCGAGGCATCGCGAGTTCATCATCGCAATCGGGCTGGGCGATGGCCACCACGCCGCGCTGAGCGAGATGGCGCAGGCTCTGGCGACTTCCTACGAGGACCACTGCCACCGCTTCATCGAGCAATGGATGAGGGCGAAGACGCCGGTAGAGCTGGCCGGCGCCTCGACCGATGGCGGACGGCTCTCCCGGGTCAGCCACAACGTGATTCTGACGCATGAAGACAAGACCTACTCGGGCGCGTTCATTGCGTCCGCCTCGATTCCATGGGGCATGGCCAAGGGCGACGACGACCTAGGCGGATACCACCTGGTGTGGACGCGCGATATGGTGCAGTCCGCCACGGCGCTGCTTGCGGTGGGCAAGCAGGAGACCGCGCTGCGTGCGCTGGTTTATCTGGCCTGCACGCAGAAGCCAGATGGAAGCTTCGCGCAGAATTTCTGGATTGACGGCACGCCGTACTGGACAGGCATCCAGCTGGACGAGGTGGCCTTTCCGATCATGCTGGCATGGCGGCTGTGGAAGCACGGCGACCTGGGCAAGTTAAACGTGTTTCCGTTTGTGGAGAGCGCGGCGGGATTTTTGGTGCGATATGCGCCCATTACGCAACAGGAGCGTTGGGAGGAAGACGCCGGCTACTCGCCCTCCACGCTGGCGGCGGTGATCGCGGCGCTGGTTTGCGCAGCGGATCTGGCGCGGGCGCACGAATCTCAAGAACTGGCCAGCTATCTGGAGGACTACGCCGACTGGATCGAGGCGCATCTAGACGAGTGGACCACTACAAACGACGGCGTCCTGCTGCCGGAGGTGAAGCGGCACTACATGCGACTGCGGCCGCCGTGCACCGGCGAGCCCTTCCACAATCCGAATATTCCCGCAGGCCACGTTGTGATCAATAATCGCGGGCCGGGCGAGAAGAACGTATTCGAGGCGCGCGAGATTATCGATGCTGGTTTTCTTGAGCTGGTGCGCTATGGCGTTCGGAGGCCCGACGACCCGCTGATTGGAGACTCGCTGAAGGTGGTCGATCATGTGCTGAAGATCGAGACGCCGAACGGCACATGCTGGCGCCGCTATAACCATGACGGCTATGGCCAGCGGAAGGACGGCGGCCCCTTCATGGGTTGGGGTCAGGGGCGCGCGTGGCCGTTGCTGTGCGGCGAGCGCGGACATTATGAGCTTGCGGCAGGGCGCGATCCGAAGCAGTTCATCACAGCAATGGAGCGCTTCAGTTCCAAGGGTGGCATGCTGCCGGAACAGATCTGGGACTACGCGGATTATCCGAAGGAGGACATGTACTTCGGGCAGTCGGCTGGATCGGTGCAGCCGCTGGTGTGGGCGCATTCCGAATACCTGAAGCTGCTGCGCAGCACGCTGGACGGGCAGGTGTTCGACTGCGTCGCCTGCGTGAAGGATCGCTACGCGGTCGCGCCCGGAACGCGCAGCTTCAAGAGCAAGCTGGAAATCTTCAAGATCAGCCGCCCCGTCACGGAGCTGGCGGCGGGGATGACGCTGCGCATCACCGATCCCGACCAGTTCAAGGTGGTGTATAGCCTGGACAACTGGAAGACGAACACCAGCAAAGACGCGCGGCCCGTCGGCTACTCCGGCTTCTACGCGGATATCGACACGGTGGCGCGCCAGCCCGGCAGCATCCTGTTTACGCTTTACTGGCCGGGGCTGGATAAGTGGCTGGGGCGCAACATCGAGGTCACGGTCGAATAAAAGCGGCGGTGGGTTGGGGTGGACAGGAGTTTGATGAGGATTGCGATCAGGGCGGCGGTAGTGGTTTTACTTGGGTTGGTGCCGATGGGTTATGCGCAGACGGCGGATTCGGCTCAGCAGGCGGCGGGGAAGCTGGAGTTCGATGTGGCGTCGGTGCGGCAGAATAAAGCAGAGGGAAAGCCGGGCTCGAATATTCCTCTTGGACCGCAGAACATCTACGGGCCAAGCGGAGGTGTGGTGAGCGCGAAGGATTTTACGCTGCTCTATTACATGACGTTTGCTTACAAATTGACCGATTACCAGCAGGAGGAGTTGCGGTCTAAGGCGCCGGGGTGGGTGCTCAACGATAGGTTCAATATTGAGGCGCGCACGGACGACCGGGATGTCACAAAGGATGAGTTGCGGCGGATGATGCAGTCGCTTCTGGCGGATCGATTCAAACTGGCTGTGCACTATGAGCCGCGGACAGTGTCAGTGTATGCGCTGAAGTTGGTGAAGCCCGGAGTGACGGGAGCGAAGCTAAAGGCGCATCCATCCAATGCGGTGTGCCCAGGGTTTTCGCCCTTGGTGAAGACGGCGGAAGGTAAGCCGATTGCGAGCCTGCCGGACGCGGCCGCAGACGGCTTTCCGACATTTTGCGGCGGGCTTCTCGACGTACCAGCGAGTGCGCAGGATCGCTACAGCTTTGGTGCACGGGATGTGACGATGGGGCTGATGGCGAGCGCGTTGTCGAGTTGGGGGAACCTGGGCAGGCCCGTGGTAGATGCGACGGGGCTCGGCGGGACGTGGGATTTTGTTGTGGACTATACGCCGGACCCACGGCCGAAGTATGCCACGGTCGATTCCGGCGGACCGACGTTTCGGGAAGCGCTACAGAAGCAACTGGGGCTGAAGCTTGAAGCGAAGAAGGCGCCGGTGCCGTTCATGGTGCTCGACCACGTAGAGCGCCTGACGCAAAACTAAGCAGGGCCACAAGAGAGGTGCCAAGCCAATCCTCTATACTTGAGGCTTGCCGACCGAAACCATCGTCACCTACGACCTTCGCCAACTTGCCGCCGACGTTCTCAGTCGCGCCCTCAAAGCCGGAGCTACCGACGCCGAGGCAGTGGTGTACGAAGGCGATGAGTTTGGAACTCGCGTTCGCCTTGGCCAGGTCGAAACGCTCAAGGAGTCCGGTTCGCGCGCCGTAGGGCTGCGGGTCTTCATCGCTGCGCAGAAGGGCGCGCGCACGGCCAGCACCTCATCGTCGGACTTTTCGCCCGAATCCATCAACCGCCTGGTCGACGGAGCGGTTACGCTGGCGCGCATCACTTCTGAAGACCCGTTCGCCGGTCTGCCCGATCCAGAAGCGTTCGGGCAGCACGACGTCGCTGCGCAGCATCTCTACTTCGACGACGTCAATCAGCAACCTCCTGCTGACCGCATCCGCATTGCCCGTGAAGTGGAAGCTGCCGCGATGGCCTTCGACACGCGCATACAGAACTCCGGCGGCGGCGATTTCGACACCGCAACGTCGCATAAGATCATGATGAACTCGCGCGGCTTCACCGGCGAGTACCGCCGCTCCTACTGCGGCTTCTCCGCGCAGCCCATCGCGCACAATGCCGACGGCAAAATGCAGCGCAACTACTGGTACTCGTCCGCGCGCACCACCCGGCTGCTCGAAGATCCGGTCGCTATCGGCCAGGAAGCCGCGCGCCGAACGCTACGCAGATTGGGCGCCCGGCGCGTACCGACGCAGCAGGCCCCGGTCGTTTTTTCACCCGAGATCGCCCGCGGCATCATCGGCAACATCTTCGACGCTGCCAACGGCGACGCCATCTACCGCCACGCCACCTTCTTCGCCGATATGCTCGGCAAGCGCGTTGCCGGAGAGAACATCACCGTGATCGACGATGGCACACTGGTCTTTGATCGCGAAAGCAAAGACGGCGGGATTAAAACGGGCGGCTACGGCACGTCGCCTTTCGACGGGGAAGGCCTGCCCACCCGGCGCACCGTTCTGGTCGAGAACGGCATCCTGAAGAACTACGTGATGAATACCTACACCGCGCGCAAGCTCGGCATGGCGTCCACTGGCAACGCAAGCCGCTCGCTGGCCTCGAACCCTGGGATCGGTGCGGGCAACTTCTTCCTTCAGCCAGGGACGCTCACGCCGGAACAAATCATCGGCGACGTGAAGAGCGGCCTGTACGTCACCGAAGTGATGGGCTTCGGCGTCAACCTGGTCACCGGCGACTACTCGCAGGGCGCGGCCGGCCTCTGGATCGAGAATGGCGAACTCGCCTTCCCGGTTGAAGAGATCACCATCGCCGGCAACCTTAAAGACATGTACCAGAAAATCTCCGCCATCGGGAATGACCTGGTGTTCCGCAGTGCCTCTGCGGCCCCCACCCTGCGCGTTGAAGGCATGACCATCGCCGGCAGTTAGCCGCATCTCTTCGCCGCGCAATCGCGTCTGTACGAGTGTCCCGCGAGGTGCGCAATATGAAAACGCTGCTGCTGACAATTCTGCTGTTCGCGTCGCTGCCGTGTAGTGCTCAGCCAAACCCAGCCGACGCCGTTATCCAGAAAGCAATCACCGCAATGGGCGGCATTGATCGCATCCACGCAATTCACAGCCTGATTTTCCGCGGCTTTCACTACGAGGGCAGCTACCCGCAGGAAGCCGTTCAAAATCGAGCGTCAAACGCCACCATGACCCGCATGCGGCCAAACTTGCGGCTGGTTGGTTGCCGCCCCGAGATCCCGCAGTGCAACGGCCAATGGGGCCGCATCGTCGAGTCTTTCGACGGACAACACGGGTGGGAATTGAACTGGCCGAAACAGCGACTCGTCCATAGCGTCAACAAGGCCGAACGGGCGGCACGCTGCGGAGCACAGTTCGACCCGCTGTTCATCGACTACAAACAACGCGGATTTCAGGCAGCCTACCTTGGACGGAAGACCGTCCTCGGCACTGAATCCGAAGCCGTCCAGGTCGACGAGCAAGGCTGCTCATCCGTCATCTACTACTTCCACCCTAAGACGTACGTACTCACCATGACGGAGATCACGGTCCCCATTCACGCCCGCGGAGATCTGATTGAAACGGTGGAGGTAATCAAGACCGCAAAGATGGTGAACGGCGTTCGCATTCCATCGCGTACGGAAGAGATCAACCTCATCACAGGCGACACCATCGACGGCAGCGAGATTACATCAATCGATGCCAACACCTTGAGTGATCCCGCGATCTTCGCCGCGCCAACCGTCCATCCCGTCGGCATCACAGCCGTGGTTCTCGACATGCTCAAGTCCGCAGACAGCGCGGCTCCGCAGCAAGTGATGGCACTCTACTCAGCCTTCCGCGCAACGCCCGAAGGCAAACAAGCCGACACCGTCTACGACATGAACTGGCTCGGCTTCGAACTCCTCAAAGTCGACAAGTATGGTCAGGCGCTCGCCGTCTTCAATCAGGTCATCGCAGAGAATCCCACTTCAGCAACTGCATATGAATCCCTCGGCGAGGCCTACCTGCAGCAAGGCGACAAGCCAAACGCAATTGCAGCACTTCAGAAGGCGCTCGACCTCGGCCTGAAGAGCGAAGACGTGCAGCGAAAACTCGCACGCATCCGCAGTGCCAGTCCATCACCTTGATGCGCAGTCGCATCCAACGCGCACTCTCACCAGACTCCTTGAGTTCAAGGGAATATCGCCATACCAGTGCGCAGATCCAAGACTTATGGTACGCACCACTAGCCTTTCTTCCTTACTTGGAATAGAAAGGCTCATGCTTTCGAAGCGACTTTCTCTCGTCCTCGCTGCCCTCGCGTTGCCGCACAGCTTGACCGCAGTTGCGCAGAGGCCGCCCCTGCCGCCGACCCAAGTCACACAATCCGCAGCCGGGTTCGACGCTACCATTGGCGCGGAAACCATGCGCGTCAGCGTGTGCGCGGATGGAGTAATCCACGTCGTCACGCGCCCGCATGGGGAAGACGCAAACCCCGCACAGCCGTGGCTTCTTCCAGCCGCACAATCCTGTCCCGGCGCGAAGTTCAGCTTCGATCAAGATGCGAAGCGCGCCATGCTGAAGACAGCCTCAGTTTCCGTCTCGCTGGCGCTCGACAGGGGCAACCTTACTTTTGCAACACCGGACGGCAAGAGTTTTCTGCGCGAAGGAAACTCGCTACCGCGCACCTACACGCCTGTGACTCTCAACGGGGAGCAGACCTTCCATATCACTGACCGCTTCTCGCCGGACCAGACGGAAGCCATCTACGGACTCGGCCAGCACCAGAGCGGCCTCTTCAACTACCGCGGCGCGACGGTGGAGCTTGGCCAGAACAACACCGACATCGCTATCCCGATGCTGATATCCACAAACGGTTATGGAATTATGTGGAACACCGCCAGCCTCAGCACGATGGACAACCGTTTCCCGCTCGAACTCAAGTTCGACTCCATTGCCGCCGACGGGATCGACTACTTTGTTCTGTACGGCCCGGAGTTCGACGCGATCCTTCACGATTACCGCACGCTCACAGGCCACGTGCCCATGCTGCCGCGCTGGTCTTACGGATTCATCCAGTCCAAGGACCGTTACGTCTCGCTCGACGAGATTCTCGATATCGCCGCTCGCTACCGCGCCGAACACATTCCCATCGACACGATCGTGCAGGACTGGTACTGGTGGAAGAACGAAGGCGACCCTGTCTTCAATTCCAACTATCACGACGTCCCCGCCGACCTCGGGAAGCTCCACGCCGAACACTTCCACACCATGATCTCGACCTGGGGCATGATGAGTCCCGCCGCCGAAACTTTTAAAAAGTTGGACGCCGAACATCTTCTTCTCACGGACGCGCACGTCTACGACGCATCGAACCCGCATGCCCGCGACCTCTTCTGGCAGAACCTTGACGGCCCGCTGTTCGCGCAAGGCTGGGATTCGTTCTGGCTGGACTCAGCCGAGCCCGAGGAGTTCTATCCGCACATGGGCGACGCGATCCTCGCAACGCGCACCATGGCCATCGGCAATGGCGCGGCGTACACCAACATCTACCCGCTGCTGCACAACGAAGGCATCCAGCAGAACTGGCGCAAGACCACCGACCGGAAACGCGTCTTCCTGCTTACCCGCTCCGCGTTCCTCGGCTCGCAGCGGGTCGGCGGCACGGTGTGGTCAGGGGACGTCTACTCCAGCTTCTGGGGCCTCACGCACCAGGTCGCCGGCGGCCTCAACTACGCGCTGTCCGGCCTGCCCTACTGGACGACCGACATCGGCGGCTACTGGCCTACCATGGACCTTAACTCGCCGGAGTACCAGGAACTCTACCTGCGCTGGTTCCAGTTTGGCACCTTCAACCCGGTCTTCCGCAGCCACGGCCACCGCCCGCACAACGAGATGTGGAGCTATCCGCTGGTCGAACCGGCGCTCATCAAATTCGACAAGCTCCGCTACCGCATGATGCCTTACCTTTACTCGCTCGCGTGGCGCATATCGAGCGCCGATTACACCTTGATGCGTCCCCTGCCCATGGACTTCCGCGCTGATCCGGTGACGTGGAACGATGGCACGCAGTTCATGTTCGGCCCGGCGCTGATGGTCAGCCCGGTGCTCGAAGCCGGAGCGACCACCCGACGCGTTTATCTGCCCCGCGCTTCTCCAGATAAAGACGCTACCTGGTATGACTTTTGGACTGGCGAAAAGATCGCAGGTGGCAAGCACATCGAAGCCGCCGCTCCGCTGGAGCGCATTCCGCTTTATGTGCGCGCCGGCTCTATCCTCCCGCTCGGCCCCGAGGAGGAGTACGCTGACGCCCAGCCCAACGGACCCATCGAACTCCGCATTTATCCCGGCGCGGACGGTACTTTTACCCTCTACAACGACGAGGGCGATAACTACGATTACGAGCGCGGCACCCACGCGACCACCACCCTCACCTGGTCCGACGCCACCCGCACCCTCACCTTCGCCGCTCGCCAGGGCACGTACCCCGGCATGGCCCAGCGAGTTGAATTCCACATCGTCCTGGTTCGTCCCGGCCATGGCATTGGCGAAGCCGTCCCAGCAGCCGCGGACCAGACCGTCCCCTACACCGGATCGGAAGTAAGTATTTTGTTGAAGTGATTTTCCGTGGAACCAGAGGTGGGAGAGAAGCGTACACTATGGCAGTCCAATTCCCCTCCGAGAAAAAGCCATGCCCACGATGATCCATCCCCGCAGAATTGTCGGCCTTATCGCAGCTTCCCTCGCACTGGTCGCCTCGCTTGCAATCACGCCTGCCGCGCTTGCCCAGAAGAAGGTAGTCAAGACCGAAGACGACCTGCCGCGCTTCAACTACCCCATCAGCGGCACGGCCACGGCACTGCTCCAGTCGGACGACGCCACCTTCAACGCCTTCGCGGCCAAGGTAAAAACCGACGTCGACTCGGTTCTGAACGACTACGACATCCAGGATCGCGGCACGCTGCGCAGCCTGCTAAACGTCCGGTTGTCGCTGCAGCTTGTGGCCGGTGACGACAAAGGCTCGCTGGCTACTCTCGACCAGATCCGCGACCTGGAGGACAAGCCGGACGCCAAAATGCTCAGCGGTCTTCGCACCCGCGCCATGATCTCCGCACACGCCACCACCGGGCAGACCTCGGGCCAGGCGTACGAGCAGGCGTTTGCCAAGGAGTATGCCGCAGCGTTGAATCCCCTTCCGTGGGCTGTGGTCGGCAACCGCATCAAGGAGTCCAAGAGCAGCGCGGAGATCGTGTCCCCCGCGCTGGTCATCGGCGGTGTGCAGGCCGGCATCGAGCCCGCCGTCGCCAAATCGCATCAGCTTTCGAACGACCTCGCCTGGGGCATCATTTCGGACCGCGTGGTCCTAAAGCAGATCCTGCCGATAAAAGCGCCCATGCTCGCGGTCCTGACCAAGGACGTGGCCGACCACAATGTACAGAAGGCCGATATCTGGGCTGCGCGCGAGGTGACCCTGAGCGCCGCCGACAAACTTACCCCGGTCAACGTGGCCATCTGGGACTCAGGCTCCGACCTTGCGCTCTTCCCCGACCGCACTTACACAGTGCCGTCTCCGGCGCCCGGTGCCGATGCTCACGACATCGCCTTTGACCTGAAGGGCTTCCCCACGCATGGCTACTTGATCCCGCTCGACGACAAGCAGAAGGCGGAGTTCCCCTCGATGGTGGCCGAACTAAAAGGCCTTTCCGATCTGCAGCTTTCCATCGACAGTCCTGAAGCCACCGACCTGAAGAAGAAGATGTCGAGCATGGCCGCTGCCGACGTTCCGAATTTTCTCGAACAGCTGGAGTTCTACAGCATTTACTCCCACGGCACCCACGTTGCCGGAATCGCGGCGCGGGGCAACCCGGCCATCCGTCTCGCCGTGGGCCGCATCGTGTTCGACTGGCACAACGTGCCGCTGGCTCCCAGCGAAGAGCTTTCCCGCCGCTCCGCCGAAGATGCCAAGGCTTATGTTGAGTGGTTTCGCGCCAACCACATTCGCGTCGTCAATATGAGTTGGGGCGGAGGTCCGCAGGACGACGAGCAAGCATTGGAGAAGAACGGCATCGGCAAGGACGCCGCCGAACGCAAAGAGATGGCCAAGAAGCTGTTCGCGATCGAGCGCCAGGGCCTTTACGATGCGATTAAGAGCGTGCCCGACATCCTTTTCATTTGCGCGGCCGGCAACGCTGACTCCAACAGCGGCTTCAACGAGATGATTCCATCTTCGTTCAAGCTGCCGAATCTGCTCGCCGTTGGCGCGGTCGATCAGGCTGGCGACGAGGCAAGCTTCACCAGCTACGGCGACACGGTGCTGGTGGACGCGAACGGCTACCAGGTGGAATCCACACTGCCCGGCGGATACAAAGTGCGTTTCTCGGGCACGTCGATGGCGTCGCCTAACACGGTCAATCTCGCCGCAAAACTGCTTGCGCTCGATCCGAAGCTGACGCCGGAGCAGGTGATCCATTTGATTGTCAGTGGAGCCTCGGCAAGCGCAGACGGCCGCCGCCACAACATCGACGAAAAGCATTCCGTGGAATTGCTGCACCAGATGGGCGTTCACACGCCCTCTTAGAGCTTCGCGTGGTCCTCCCGATGGTCGGCACCGATTCTTTTCGCGACCAACGGGAGAGCCAAGCGTAGCCCAATACGAGTCACGAAGTGACCGCCCGCCGCGCAGGCGGCCTGTCCGGCAGGACATTCTTTCATTCGCCGGGAATCCTCGCGTAGGTCGTGTCCCAGTGGGCGAGGAGGTTGTGCAGCACCGTGCTTCCGCAGAGATACGCCGACTCGAGCGCGATCCGCATTCCGCTATACGGGGTGCGGATCGACTCGAGCGCAGTCTCTCCCGCATGCTGTTCGGAGAAGTTGCTCGCCGTGCGCAGCACCATCACCCGGTTCGCATCCACACGATGCATATCATTCAGTCGCAGGATGGCGTTCATGAAGCCGGCGTCTTCCATTTCGGTCATCGCGAACGTTCCCTTGCCGCCGGTCTGCAGCCGCACCCAGTCGCGGGCAAACTGCGTCATGATCTCGCCGTGCCAGTAATAATCCGAGGCGAAACTGGTCCCGATGGTCACGAACGGCGGCTTCTGCGCATTGGGAAATCCGGTGTACGCAGCGCGAAACGGGACGGCGTTGGCGTCATCGGCCAGCTTCAGGTCTTTGGTCTGTGCGAACGCCCAGGCGGTCAGCTTCGGGTTTAGCGCATACAGGTTCGATCCGAACCACGTGGTCGGCTTCAGCGACGGCGGATTCGGCGCCCACGAGCCTGTAGGGAATTTTCCATACGGCCACTCCTTCGGAGCTTCGCGCGGATCGATCTCACGCACCACGTCGCCGACCACGTAGTCGGCCCACGCGGCAGAGCCCAGCGACACTACCTGCGGATCGCCGCCCGCAATTCCATTGATCAGAACATACGCGTGGGTCAGGTCGAAGCGCGGATCAAGCCCCAACGCCATCATCGACGCCGTCGCATTCACCAGCGTCGTCCCGCTCACCATGCCGAGGATGGTGTGGTCCTTATTGGTCCGCAGTGGATGCACGCCGCCGGGGAAATCGACCACTTCGTCCAGATGCTCGCGCTCCGCCCAGAACTGGAACTCGCCTGGAATGTCGCCTGTGTCCGCGCCGATCTCGAAGGTCGCCACGATCACTGCGCGCACCGGCCAGGGCTTCTGCGGCAGCTGCGCGTGCGCCGCAGAATTGATTCCAATGAGTAGAAAAAGGCTCAGGATGCGGCAGGTTCGCATGCGCATGCGGGACTCCTTTGGATTGTGGGGAACACTTTCAAGGTAGCATGCCGACTCTGCTTGTTTCTCGTTCCGCTAAGGGGAGGCGGATTGGTAGAGGGTCGACATTGAGACAAAAAGCAGATTCCTTCGCTTCGCTGCGGAATGACAACTTTAACTACGAATGACAACGTTGGCGACGAATGACAACGTTGGCGACGACTGCAACGTTGGCGACGAATGACACCATTGGCGAGAACTGACAATGCTGGCGGGGAGTGGCAACGTGGCAAGCGGGGTGAGGATCGGAACGGGCGATCTACAATCGGAAGCGTGGCCGCATCGTTTCATTTCGAGCACTCCGTCGCGTTCTCGCCTGAAGGGGCTACGGATATTCTGCGCGCGATTCCGGCGCTGCCCGGAATCTTCGCGCTGCATGGCCCACGCGCTGAAGATCAGCCGTACCTCACGCGTGCTGCTGACCTGCGACGGCGAATCACGCGGATCCTCGCGCCTCCGGAGCAACAGAGCAAGCGGCTGAACCTGCGCGACCGCGTTGCGCGCATCGAATACACGATCACCGGGTCCGAGTTCGAGTCGACGCTTGCGCTCTACCACGCGTCGGCCGCGGTTTTTGGCCTGGACGAAGCGAGACGGCGACTGAAGCTGCGCACGCCTTTCTTCCTTCGCTTCACCGCTGAGAATGCCTACCCGCGCGTTTATTCCACCAACCGGCTCAGCAAGCGCTCGCTGGACAACTTTTACGGGCCATTTCCTTCGCGGGCCGCGGCCGACCGCTTCTGCGATTCCGTGCTCGACCTGTTCAAACTTCGCCGCTGCTACGAGGAACTCGCGCCCTATCCCGAGCATCCCGGCTGCGTTTACGGCGAGATGAACAAGTGCCTCGCGCCTTGTAACCAAGCTTGTACGCCCGAGGGCGCTGCGGCGTACGAGGCCGAGGCAGCTGCAGTAAAGCGCTTCTTCGACACTCGCGGCGAGAGCATGATCGTCGACCTCGGACTGGAACGCGAAGAGGCTTCTGCGGCGATGAAGTTCGAGAAGGCAGCGGAACTTCATGCGCAGTGGCACAAGGTGAAAGCCGCGCAGGCGCTGGCGGATGAACTTGTCCAGCCGATTCCGAAGCTGCGGGCCATTATCGTGCAAAAAGCGAGTTCGGAGGGAACAGGGAGCAGGGAGCAGGGAACAGAAGAGCCGGAAGCAAAACCCGAGGCGGCGATTTTCCTCATGCAATCGGGCTGTATTACTGGCCCGGCGCGCCTTTCCACGCTGGGTGTACGCGCCGTGAAGGAGCAGACGTCGGTCGGCAGTTCGCTCTTCGCGCAGCCGTTGATGTTGCAAGCCATCCCTCTCGACGAACCCACCCCAGAGCCCGTCATTCTGAGCGAAGCGGAAACTGTCGAGTCGAAGGACTCCGAAGAAGCCAGGCTTGCCTCGAATCCTCCGGCCCTTTCGGTCACCGAGCCGGCGATCACTCCGACCCTCAGCCCCGAAGTGCGCGCCACCGATCTGATCGCATCCCTTGAAGAAAAAGCTTCCAGCCCGACTGACCTCGCGACCCTCAGCGACCACCTCTCGCTGCTGCGCCGCTGGTACTATCGCCCGGAAAAGCAACGCACCGGCGAAGTCTTCTTGCCGAACATCAATCACGAGTGGCCGATCCGTCGCATTCTCAATGGCGCCGCCCGCGCCGTGCTCGGCGCCCCCAAAGCCATGGCCGATACTCAGCGCGACCTGGCTCAGCGCAATGATGCCGAGCCAGAACTCCAACCCGCTCGCACTAAAATCCTCCATGCTGGCCGGCCTGACGTCGAACGTGTCGTGCCGGTCATCGATAAGCCGGCGTTCAAGAGTCGCCGCAAAACACAGTCCACATAACTGCCGTTGATGAAACGCCGTGGCCGCGAGCCAAGAGTGACGTCGGCGGCTGAAGCCGGATTGCAAAAAAGCGACTTGCGGCACGGCCAAATAGCCCGCTCTCCTCTTCCGCTGCCAACCTGGGGCTTCGTCCCAGGCCAAAATAACCCGCGCATTCAGCGGGGGAAGTTTGAGCTCTGCTAGAGGTCACTGCGTTTTGAGGTGATAGCTGCGGCTACTCGTCTTCGTCGTCGGCGGCGTCGAGGCCTGGCGGGACGGCAGGTTGGGGGACGGAGACGCCGTCGCGCTTGTAGACGGTCCCGCCCTTCATTACCCAGTCGACGTGCTCCATGATGCTGATGTTCTGGAGCGGGTCACCTTTGACGGCGACGAGGTCGGCGTAGCGGCCGGGCTGAATGGAGCCGGCGTTGGCAGAGACGCCCAGCAGATCCGCAGCGTTGTGGGTGGCGGCGAAGATGGCGTCGGCGGGAGTCATGCCGGCTGAGACGAGCAGGGCGAACTCGTGGGCGTTGAGGCCGGCGGAGGTGTCGGTGCCGAAGGCGATTTTGACCCCGGCCATGTAGGCAGCGCCAAGCATGCCCTTCATGAGTGGCGTGACTTCGAGGGCCTTCTGGGCGGAGGAGGGATTGAGGCGCTCGGGATGGAGTCGGGCGGTTTCATTGACCTGGTCGGCGACCAGCAGGGTGGGGACGAGGTAGGTGCCGTGAGCGACCATGAGTTTGAAGCTCTCGGCGTCGGCGTAGGTTCCGTGCTCGATGGAGTCGACGCCGAGGCGGACTGCGTTGTCGATGGCGTCTTTCCCGTGGGCGTGGGCGGCGACCTTCAGGCCGAGGGTGTGGGCTGTGTCGATGGCAGCCTTGATCTCGTCGTTGGTCATGGTCTGGACTTTGGGGTCGTCGCCGATGGAGAGCACGCCGCCGGAGGGCATGATCTTGATAAGGTCTGCACCGCGGCGTTTGTGTTCGCGGACCTGTTGCATCATGGCCTCCGGGCCGTCGGCGACCGAGCCGCCCCAGGATTTGTTGGTCCAGTCAGGGTCGATGCCGTTGCGCGGGTCGCTGTGGCCACCGGTAACGGAGATGGGTTCGAGCGAGACGAGTATGCGCGGGCCAGCCGCCCAGCCGCGGTCGATGGCGCGCTTGAGGGCGAGGTCCGCGCCGCCGCCGGAGCCCATGTTACGGACGGTGGTGAAGCCCTCTTCGAGCAGGTTGCGTGCGTTGGCGGCGGAGCCGATGGCCGCTTCGAGATCGCCGATGGTGAGGCGGGCCTGGAAAACGTTGAGGCCGGACTGAGGCGCTCCGCCCATGTGCTTGTGGGCATCGATGAGGCCGGGGAGCAGGGTATCGTCGCCGAGGTCAATGACATCGGCTCCGGGGACGGCAACGATGCCCAGCTGGACACTGGTAATGCGGCCGTTGGCGAGGGTGACTGTGACCGGACCTTGGAGCTGCTTGGAGACACCGTCGAGCATGTGTGCAGCATGCACGGCGATGGGCTTTGCGGGAGCGACGCCGGGCTTCGCCTGCGCGATCGCGGCAACAGAGCAGTATGAGACGGCGATGCAGACGACGAGTGCAAGAGGCTTCGACACTAGGACTCCGGAGTGGGGATTGCGGGATGGATGAAGTTTACCGCAACGGGTCGGAACGGGCGCGGTGGCTGCGCTTTTCTGCAACTGCGGCGTTCGAGCGCACGCCAACAAAAACCCAAATTCATGTTGAAACGGAGCTCAGGTTCCGAGCGCGAAAAGCTTCATCGGGGTCCTTCGACTGCGTTTGGCGCAAACTGCCGCTGACGACTATGTTTTCGATGCGAACTGCAGAGACCTACACTAGTTACCGGCCTTGTCGCCGGAGATGGCGTAGTAGCCTTTGCGGGTCTGGATTTTGAGGCCCTTGCCGCAGCTCAGGTCGAGTTTACGGAAGGTGCCGTCGGCCTTCAGGTTGGTGGGTGTGTAGCTGGCAAGATATTGGGTGCGCAGCTCATCCTGAATCTGGTGGAAGGCGTCTTCCAGCTTCTTGCCATTGTTGCCGACGTTGATGACGCGGCCGCCGGTATCAGTTGCGAGGCGATTCATGTCGCGCTCGCCGGAGTCTGCGAGATTGAAGCCTCCGCCGGAGTAGAAGCCTCGGTCGGCGATGAGGATGACGTAGACGATGGCGTTGGCCTTCTGCGCGGCTTCGGTGGCGGACTTCAGCGTTTCCTGGGAGCCCTGGTCGCCGCCGTCGGTGAGCATCACAATGATCTTGCGGCCGGCTTCCATGCGCAGCTTTTCGTTGGCGGCAAGGAAGACGGCGTCGTAGAGCAGCGTGCCGCGGGCGTCGCCGTTGCCGGTGACCGAGCCGGTTCCCGCACCGGTATTGATGGTGGCTTTGTCGAGCGCTCGGCGGAGGTCGGCGGCTCGGTTGGTGTAGTCGGCGAGCAGGTCGACGTTGATGTCGAAGGAGATTAGGAACGCCTCGTCCTTGGGAGTGAGGACTTCGCGCAGAAAGGTAGCGCCGGATTGCTGTTCGAGCGGGAGGACGTTTTGCTGGCTGCCTGAGGTGTCCAGCAGGATGCCGATGGTGAGCGGGAGGGATTTCTCCTGGGTGAAGTTCTTGATGGTCTGGGGGACCTTGTCCTCCATCAGAGCGCAGTCGCTTTTGGCCAGATTGGTGATGAAGCCCTCTTTGTCGCGAGCCGAGAAATAGAGGTTCACCAGGTTGACGTTGACGTTCAGGGTGGGAGCGTCGGTGTCGTTCTGCGGTACCGCTGGCGCGTCGGACCGGGGCGGAGGTCCGCTGGGCGAGGGCGCTTCCTGGCCGAGGCAGGCCGGAGCCAGGAGCGCCTGCGGGAGCAGCGCGAGAGAGAGCAGGGTCGTGGCTAGAAAACGAGAGCGCATAGCTTATTAGACGACGAAGAGACGTATTGGACGACGAGGGGTGAGCGTTTCCTGCCATGAACGTCACGGCGGAGTTCCGGGGGGCGATCCGCAACGCTGTTTCATCTTACCGCGTCTAACTAACGGTAGGAGCAACAGCTAAGGGCAGGGCAACAGCAGCTCAGGCAGGGCAAGCGGCGAGATGACGCAGTATGTGTGCCGCTGGTAGTCTGATAGCTGGTTTAGACGGGGGTTTCGATTGAGATTAGGCGCATTGGCAGGATCGCTGGCGTTGGTGATGATCGCGGCGCAGGCGCGGCCCCAGGCAGGGCAGGATACCGCACAACAGGCGATCCCCGATGCTCCGCGGCCGCAAACGAAGCTGCCGAGCGTAGACACGATTACGCCTGGCGAGGGTACTACCTCCAGCTCGGACAACCAACCGGGTGTCACCTCGGTCGCCCCCGCGGCTAATTCGAATTTGGCAACCTCGGCGCAGGACCAGACAAAGACTTACGATGCCCCCGTGGGCCGTGGTGCAGATGAAATCAAAACTTTGCTGGTGCATGTCGATGCCGTGGATGTGGCGTTTACGGTGAAGGATTCCAAAGGGCGCCTGGTGCCTGGACTGACGTCGCGCGATGTTCAGGTGTACGAGAACGGTCTGCTGCAACACATCCAGCTTTTCACGAACGAGGGGCTGCCGATGTCGGTTGCAATCGTGATCGACCAGAGCATGACCCAGGACGGGATGACTCGCGTAAATAATGCGATGGGCTCTCTGGCGGACGCGTTTGCCGCGAGCGATGAGGTCTCGGTTTTTACATACAACAAGGGAACTAAAACGGTCACGGAGTTTACCGGTGCGCAGAGCGCTCGCCTGACCCAGGCGATTGAGCGGGCTAAGGGCGAGGGACGCGAATCGCCCATGGCAGGCAGCTACGGTCCGCTGGGGCAAACGACGATCATTAATAACCAGAACTTCGATCCAAACACTTCGGCGGTGAAGAATCATTCGAGCCTGACGCTGGAGCAACCGATTGAGCCGCATCCGCTGAATGATGCAATCCTGGCGGCGGCGACCGCGTTGAGCAATCGGCCAATCGGGCGGCGGCGCGTGATCTACGTTATCTCCGATGGCAAGGAATACGGCAGCAAGGCCAAATTTTCGCAGGTGATCAAGTACCTGAATATGCACCAGATCGAGGTGGACGGCACCCTGGTCGGCGATTCGGCGGTATGGGGTATGGGTCTTCTAGACCGCATCCACCTGCCGCTGATGATGCGAGATAACATTCTGCCAGCGTATGCGAACGCCACTGGCGGAAACATCGATGCCGAATTCCGGACCGCGTCGATCGAGAAGAGCTTTAGCAAGATCGCCCTCGAGGCGCGTTCGCGGTACACCGTGGGATACACCACGCACGAGCCGTTCCTGGACGGCAAGTATCGCAAGTTGGAGATCAAAGTGTTGCATCCGAGCCTGACGGTGCTGGCGCCTCAAGGGTACTGGCCCTGGGCCAGAGAGCAGACGCCGCGGCCGGTTACGGCAACGCCGTAAGCCCGGACCATGAACGGTTCTCATGATTAATTTGCTTCGCGGAAATGCGCTGCTGGCGCTTTGCGCTGCTGTGCTGTGGGGTGGTGGCGACTTCTCCGGTGGTATGGGAGTGAAGTCCGCGGGCGGAGGCTTGCGTGCTGCGCTGCGCGTGGTGCTGTTGAGCCATGTGACCAGCTTCGTGGTGCTGGTGGCGATCGCGCGACTGAGGGGCGATGCGTTTCCGCACGGCGCGCTGCTGGGGTGGGGAATCGCGGCGGGAGTTGCGGGCGGACTCTCGCTGACGAGCTTTTACATTGCACTGTCGCGGGGCGCGATGGGCGCTTCGGCGGCGGTGAGCGGGCTGCTGGCGGCGGCGATTCCCGTGGCTGTCTCGATGTGGAGGGATGGATCGCCAGGCGTTCGGCCGATGGTCGGATTCGCGGTCGCAGGGCTTGCGATCTGGCTGATCGCGGCGGGACCGGCTGGCGACGAGGGCAGCGGCGGCCGCGAGACGGCGGTGTTGGCGATGCTGGCGGGCGTCGGTTTCGGCTTCTATTTTGTGGCTCTGAAGATGGCTGGGCCAGCGGGCGTGGTGTGGCCGATGGCGACGGCGAGGATTGGCAGCCTGACGACCTGCTCGCTGATGGCGGTGGGGATGCGGATTTGGTGGAACGATGCGGGCGAGCGAACGGTGCGGTTGAACCGCCGGGCTGTGGGCTGGGCGATTTCGACGGCGCTGCTGGATACGTCCGGCAACCTGCTGTTTCTTGCGGCGACGCGCGCGGGCAGGCTGGATGTGGCAGCGGTATTGGCTTCGCTGTATCCGGCGTCGACGATCCTGCTGGCGGCGCTGGCTCTGGGTGAGCGGCCGACCAGACGGCAGGCGGTCGGAATGGCTACGG
>JALYIG010000154.1 GCA_030775885.1 Acidobacteriota bacterium
GCATATGCTTGCCCGGTCATGCAGGGCTTCTGGCACCTTGGTCACCTCCGTCCCAGCGCCAAGCCCTCATCCATCGTCCCGACTGAAGAGGTGCGTATATGACAGTCTTTCAGCAGGTTCTTTGGCTGTTCATAAATATCAGAATGCTCGGCGGGGAACCCGAAGCGCCGCTGCAGTTCGAAACCCTCACCGACTACACAGTGGCACTTCGGGTCCAGTACTGGGCCATTTCTCGGCAGTCAGGCTTCAAAGAGTGTTGCGAGGCTGAGGCTCTTTCGCGCAGGATCATCCAGCTCCTCGGATTGGTTGATGCGGCCCGGCCCTTGCCCCCGCGGCTCTTGACACTTGCCGCCGGATCATTCAACCAGCCAGGTGGCCCGGCTCCTGCCTCAGTATGGACTATTCGCTACAGCGGCTATCAGCACGAGATCAGCTTTAACCTCTCACCAAAACTTACACCAAAGGAGTAGATATGGACGACTTTCCATTCGACGAAGATTATGACCTCGACCCACTGTATGAAGACGACGAGCGCGGTATCAATGACGACTGCAATGAGTCGCAACCCTGTCGTGGCGACGAGCCATGGCTAGATCATTTCTCAATTCCTTTTCCCTTCACTCGACCGCAAGGTTTCATAATTCTGTATATGGGGTGGCCCTTGGAGGCGCCCCTTGCAGCTGAAAACAATCCGGGCCGCAGCGATCCGGTGCGAAACCGACTCGTTCCACTCCTGATCTGCGGCCCAGAGTCGCTGGCCTGTAGCAGGCGCGCACGCGTCGTTAGATATGCAGCCACAGATTTGGGCAGTCGCAATATCATCTTCGCCGAAGGCGGAGTCTGAATTGTAGTTTCCTAAAACACCGACGAGTAAACCGCAAGCCAGTCTTGCACGGACCGGTTGAGACCGGCGGCGTTTTAAGAAACTGAGAAACTATTGACTTCTGACAAATGCCGCAGTGACTTCAATTGATGCAAAAGCGCCCCAGCACGTTTGCAGGGAGGTCGGACCCAGAAAGTTCGATGCCCTTTGTTCTCGCCAGACGGAGACTTCGCATGCTAGGCATCCTAGGCTGAGGTAATGGTTGGCTGACTAGCCCTCAGCAGATCGTCTCTGACTTTGCAGGCGCGGAGGCCGTGGCCGAAGGGTTCGGTATGCGACTGGTGTGCGAAGTTCGGTAGTTGCACCTCCGGCCATTCTATCGACGCATTGGAATGACGGAATGACCGAACACGAGCCGACATATCAGTATTGGATCTCCCGAGCATGCCTTAGCCAGCACTTGTCAGAAGTGATGGATAGGATCGCTAAGGGACCGGAAGACGTGAAAAAATTAGTTAGGGCCGCAGATTGATAACAAACGACCGCTATTCCGGGTTTTAAGTGCAGCGTGACAGCTGCATAGCTGCATAGCGGATGCTGGAGGATTTGCCGGAATCCAACTGTTGTCACCTGGACAAGCTGGTGAAGCCTGGTCGGCGAGTGTGCCTTTGGTAGGGGAAATGGAGCTATGCGAGGCGCGTTAAGGCGACCCCCCAAGGGGTAGCAACCAAAGGAATGATGGAAAGAACGGTCCCTTTCAGGCAAGGATGGTCTTGAGCTCGTCGACATTGGGCACGCGACCATAGAGCTTGACCTGGCCATCCACCAAGAGCGCCGGTGTTTTCATCACGCCAGCACGCACGATCGACTGTATGTCCGTAACCTTTTCCAGTTTGAAGTCCATACCGAGTTCCTTGGCCGCCGCCTCCACGTTGTTCGCCAGCCGCACGCAGTTTGTACATCCAGATCCGAGTATTTGCAGTGTTGTCATGTGTTTCTCCCGTACATTCAGCTACATCAAAGCGTTGAATAGATAGCCGACGATAAGAATTCCCACCGCCACGACGCCAACGAAGACCGCGATCAACTGCGGACGAAGCACCTTGCGCAGGATGATCGTCTCCGGGAACGAGAGACCGATGACCGACATCATGAAGGCCAGAACCGTGCCGAGCGCTGCGCCCTTCTGAAGCAGTGCCTGAACGATGGGGATGATTCCTGCGGCGTTGGAGTACATGGGAATGCCGATCAGCACGGCCAACGGAACCGCCCACCACATACCCTTACCCATGATGTGCGCCATGAAGTTCTGCGGTACATAACCGTGGATACCCGCGCCTACCGCGATTCCGGCGATCACATACGGCCACACCTTTCCCACGATGTCTCGCACTGCTTCCCGTCCCAGGTGGATTCGTTCAGCCCAGGTCAGCTTCTCGTCTTCCAACGAGCCGTCGCCCATCTGGGCCTCGTAGACCCACGGCTCGACATAGCGCTCCATCTTCAGGCGGCCAATAGTCCAGCCGGCGATCATTGCAATCAACAGGCCGGTACCTGCATAGATGCCCGCGACCCGCCACCCGAACAGACCGAAGAGCAGCACCAGCGCGACTTCATTGATCATCGGTGCTGCGATGAGAAAGGAGAACGTGACACCCAGCGGAACGCCCGTCGTGACAAAGCCGATGAACAGCGGCACCGCCGAGCAGGAGCAGAACGGAGTCACCACGCCCAATAGCGAAGCCAGCACGTTGCCGACCGATTCGCGAGTGCCTGCAAGGATAGCCCGGGTGTGCTGGGGAGTGAAAAACGACCGCACGATGCCTACGCCAAAGACCACCAATAGGAGCAGCATCAGAACTTTTGGAGTTTCAAAAACCAAGAACTGGACTGCGGAGCCCAGTCGTGTGACAGGAGAACAATGCAGAACCGTGAACGCAAACCCGTCCGCGAAGACGCTTAGGCGGTGATAGATCAACCACCACACGATGAGCCCTACTCCGATCAAAAGAGCACTGCGAACGGCTGATTCGGGCGGTTTCTTCTGCTTCGCTAAATCCCTGACTTCACAAGCATTGCTTACCTGAATTGCCATGGCCCTACCTCTACAACAGACCCCTGTACAGCCTTGCTCGAACCAACATCATTTCGTTGCCCCAGGCACATGCTTGCCGCTTCGAGGCGCATCGCGGTTGATTGTGTCACTCCGCGGCGCCACTGGATTCTGACTGTGGTCCGGGAAGATGTAATTGGTGAGCCGTTCCACCGTGACGGCCTGATCGGGGGGCGTATTCAGCAGCTTCTGGCTGTATTCGTCGGCACCCTGTTCAAAGCGGTCGATCTCTGCCGGTGCGACAGCTTCGCCTCGCGCCCGGCGGGACCGGATGGATTGCTCCAGAGCCGCAAGCTGCGCGGGATAGACGCCCGGGCGCAGTGAAACCCGCACTGCCTTGCCTGTCGAGATGCGTTGGATAACGAAACCATCGCCGACCGAATTGTCCAGCACAAGCGTCCCCTGATTTAGACGTGCGCCCGTCATCCACGCGCCAGCGTCGGCCCAACAGGGGCCATTCTTCGAGACTGTCCGCACATCCGTGCGATCCACAACCCCATTTGGAAACAGATCACGCAGCGCTGCGCCCAACTCTACCCACGCCGTCACCAGACCATCGCAAAGGTGGCCGTGCATCCGCGCCATGTTTTTCAACGTGATGCTCTTAGGGTGGAGATTACGTCGGCCCAGTGCGCTGTCTGTATCCACCACAAGAAGCGGCTGAAGATAGCGTGCGCTAGCGGCCCACTCAGGATAGAAATCGTCTTGGTCTGGTTGCTGCGCATCGAGCCCTACCGGGGTTGCACCCATGACTGTCACAAGACAGAGCGCGGCGAACCATACAACGAAGCGGCGGCGGTGCGGGCGACGGCGGAGACTTAGAGAGGGTCGAACAACTTCGCAATCGTAATTTGGAGCTTTAGCTAGCCTATTCATCTCAGTCTTTCTTTGAGAACCTGCGTCGCGCAAGTGAAGAAGTTGCAGACACAAGGCGTCAGTAACCGGTAGTACACGGTGGTCCCCTCTCGCCTGTCCTCAACAATGCCGTGTGCACGAAGCAGGGCTAAATGCTTCGACACGGTCGACAGGTCGCCGCCGACTAGGTCCCTCAGATCTCCAACAGAACACTCCCCACGACTCAGACGGTCCACAATAATCAAGCGGGACTCATGCGCCAGCGCCTTGAGCATCTTTGCCTGCTGCGTGAATATCGCGCGATTCTCCATAACTGTTAGTATATGCCTACTTGGCCATGTACGAAACCACTCGCCGCGAGATCAAGCCAGCGGAAAGAGGTAGCACAACACGATGACGGGATATCAGCTATATCCTCTGGCCACGGCTCTGTCGACTCTGATCGGTGGCAAGGGCGGGGTTGCGGAGACCAGATCGACTACGGAGTAAGTAGGGTCGGTAGTGGTTATTCTGTGACGGGCGACAGTTGCGCCAAGGGCTGCTAGAGGTGAATCCATCCGGCACGGATCAGCGACAGAGACCCGACGGCGACGACGATCCATAGAAATATTCCTTGCAGAAGCGGCCGAACGCCAACCTCTTGCAGCGTTCTCTTCGAGAGGCCTGTTCCGATCAGGAAGAGCGTTACAGTCAAGCCAATGATTCCGAGGTGCTTGAGACTTGGGTAGAGCATCTGGAGTGTATGTACATAGGTGTTGGCCACGGCTGCCAGACAGAAAAACAGGATGAACCAGGGCCACTGGATGCGCGCATTGCTCTTCCTGGCCATAGCAGTTCCGACCGACAGAGGAACGATCCATAGAGCCCGCGCAAGCTTGACGGTTGTGCCGACGGCAAGCGCCACTGCACCGAACTTCGCTGTCGC
>JALYIG010000155.1 GCA_030775885.1 Acidobacteriota bacterium
ACTTGGCTCCTGAGGTAGGACTCGAACCTACAACCCTTCGGTTAACAGCCGAATGCTCTGCCATTGAGCTACTCAGGAACAGATCGTGCCGCGTCTTTTTCCTTCGCCGCACAACTCTTTACTTATAACAAACCCCGAGGGTCAGGTCAAAGACGTTGCTCTGAGCTTGCGACGGCCCGACACCCCAGATAAACTGACGCGATCCACGTAAGCCCTATCCGCGTTCCGAGTGTGAGCGGTTGTCTCCTAAACCTACGATCCTCGCTTGAAACTTGCCGCCGGCCACTTCAACCTTGGCCAGCGTTACAGGCAGACTAAAGCGGCGCGACCCCGCGCTTCCCGGATTCAGATACAGCACTCCGTCCCGCTGCTGTATATCCGGACGATGGGAGTGGCCGTAAACCACAGCACCTACGCCGGCGGCGCGTGGATTGATGTCGAGATCTGCGAGCGCATGGATAAGATAGATCAAGCAGCCGCCGAGTTCTACCGCGTCGGTGGGCGGCAGTTGACCGCACTCTCCGGACACGTCAACATTGCCGCGGATCGCAGTCAATGGCGCGATCTCTCGCAGCGCCGACAGAATCCTGGCGTCGCCTACATCTCCGGCGTGGAGGATGTGGTCCACTCCCCGCAACGCCTCAACTGCTTCAGGTCGCAGCAGACCGTGCGTATCCGAAATGACGCCAATGTTGAAAGAGCGCACCGCCGGATGGCTCACAGACCCGTAGCCAGGCGAGTTCGCGGATCGAGAAAATCGCGCAGCGCATCGCCGATAAAGTTGAAAGACAGCACCGCCAACATCACAGCTAAGGCTGGAAAAACTACCAGATGCGGCGAGTCAAAGAGATGCGACCGGGCGTCGTTGAGCATGGCGCCCCAGCTCGCTGTAGGCGGGGGAACGCCGAGCCCGAGAAAGCTGAGCGTAGCCTCGGCGAGCACTGCTCCGGCCATTCCAATGGCAGCCTGGACTATGAGCGGCTGAACAATGTTCGGCACGATATGGCGACCAAGAATGCGTATGTCAGACGCGCCTAGCGCGCGCGCCGCCTCTACAAACTCTCGCTGCTTCACGGCCATCACCTGGGCGCGCACCAGTCGCGCATATCCCACCCAGCCCGAGATCGACAGGGCGAGGATCAAATTGAGCAGTCCTGGTCCAAGAAATGCAACGAAGGCAATCGCAAGCAAAGTTCCCGGCAGAGCAAGAAACGCATTCGTCACGTAAACATTGATTACGGTGTCGATCCACCCACCATAGAATCCTGCTGCCAGGCCCGCGACAAGCCCCAGTGCGAGCGAGAGCGACACAACCGATATCGCGACCACCAGCGAGATGCGGGCGCCAAACAGTGTACGCGAAAGGATGTCCCGGCCAAGCGCATCCGTCCCAAACCAGTGGCCATTTCCTGAAGGCAGCAACCGTGCATTGAGATCAAGTTGCGCCGGATCCTGGGGGGCCAGCCAGGGAGCAAACACAGCGCAAATTACGAACAGTGTTAGCAGCATCACACCAACAGCCGCCAATGGCTGCTGTTGCATGCGGGTTACCAATGTAGAACGGTGGTCCAAAACTTGCATGGTCACGACATCTATCCCTGTTTATGATGGGTAGTTGGTACGCGGCTTGATCCCTTAGGGAATGATATCGTCTTGCCGCCGATGAAAGGTACGTTTGCGAATCTTGATTTACGGACTCAACTACGCTCCCGAACTTACAGGGATCGGGAAGTATACGGGGGAAATGGCGGATTGGCTCGCCGAACGCGGTCATGAGGTCCGCGTCGTGACTGCTCCTCCATATTATCCGGCATGGCGTATCCGCGAAGACTACCAAGGAAAGTGGTACCGTACCGAGCGGGTGCCTGGCGCGCCCTTGGTGTATCGCACTCCCCTTTATGTTCCCGAACGCCCCACAGGACTCAAGCGAATCGCTCATCTCGCCTCGTTCATGCTCGGCAGCTTTCCAGTCATGCTGCGGGAAATGTTCTGGCAACCGGAAGTGGTGTTCACCGTGGAGCCGACTTTTTTTTGCGCTCCTCTGACTCTGTTTGTTGGCAAAAGCGCCGGCGCTGCCTGTTGGTTGCATGTGCAGGATTTCGAGGTGGACGCAGCATTCGAACTCGGTTTGCTCCCGCCGCAAGGGCCGGTGCATGATGGAGCGCTGCGCATCGAAAAATTCTTCACCTACGCGTTCGATCGAGTATCCGGAATCTCTTCCCGCATGGTTGACAGGGCGATTTCGAAAGGAATTCCCTCTGATCGCATCGTGCTCTTTCCCAATTGGGTTGACACGAACGAAATATATCCGCTCGATCCGGCCGCGCGCACCCAAAATTCGTTCCGCCGCCAACTCTCGGCGGATGTGCCAGGTATCGAGAGCAAGGTGATACTGCTCTATTCCGGCAATATGGGCGCGAAGCAGGGACTTGAACTGCTGGCTCCTTTAGCTGAGACTTTCGAGGATGATGCACGAATTCATTTCCTCTTCTGCGGCGACGGTGCCTTCCGCAAGCGACTCGAGGAGCTTGTATCCCATCGCCCAAACGTTACACTGCTTCCGCTTCAACCGATGGACCGCCTCAATGATTTATTGAACGTGGCTGACATTCATCTTCTTCCTCAACGCGCCAGCGCGGCCGATCTGGTTATGCCCTCGCGGTTGAGCGCAATGCTCGCAACTGGTCGTCCGGTAATCGCTACGGCGCATGCTGGTACGCAGGTCGCACAGATGGTGGAGGGCCGCGGTCTGGCGGTGCCGGCAGAAGATGCCGAAGCATTGCATGCAGCCGTCTCGCAACTGGTCGAAGACGAACCCCTGCGCCTCCATTTCGGCCGTGGTGCCCGAGAATATGCGGTCGAACACTTGGGCAAGCAGCAGGTACTAAAACAATTTGAGATTGACCTTCAGGCGCTGGTCAGCCGCAACTAGTGGTCTGCGGCAGGCAGACTGGCAGACTCTCTATCCTGCAAGTGGCATCGCGTTCGATCCGTCCGATGGGTTCAGTTGAGGTTTTTTCGCAAGTTGCTCGACTCAAGTAACATAAGAGAAGGACGGGATGCAAAGAGTCCCATCGCTTCCCATTCGAACCCAAGCCCGACAGATTCAACAGCTTGCTCTGACGGCCTGCACGTTTTACGGAGACACTTTTGAAGAAGGCTCTAATCACAGGAGTTACCGGGCAGGACGGCGCATATCTCGCAGCTTTTCTGCTTGCCAAGGGATACGAGGTCCACGGAATCAAACGGCGATCGTCGCTGTTCAATACCGCCCGCATCGACAACATCTACGAAGATCCGCACATCCCGTCGCGGCACTTCATCCTGCACTATGGCGACATGACAGATTCGTCGTCCCTCATCCATATCGTGCGGAAAGTGCAGCCGGATGAGATTTACAATCTCGCCGCTCAGTCTCACGTCGCAGTATCGTTCGAAGAGCCTGAGTATACGGCAAATTCCGATGCGCTTGGCGTCCTCCGTTTGCTCGAGGCTATCCGCATCCTCGGCATGGAAAAGAAGACGAAGTTCTACCAGGCCAGTACCTCTGAGTTGTACGGCCTGGTGCAGGAAACTCCCCAGAAGGAAACCACTCCGTTCTATCCGCGCTCGCCCTACGCGGTGGCAAAGATGTACGGCTACTGGATTGTGGTGAACTACCGCGAAGCCTATGGAATGTTCGCCTGCAATGGAATTCTCTTCAACCATGAATCCCCTATGCGCGGCGAGACATTTGTGACGCGGAAGATCACTCGCGGCCTTACCCGCATCAAGGTTGGCCTGCAGACCCAACTGTTCCTCGGCAACCTCGACGCCAAGCGCGACTGGGGTCATGCGCGCGACTACATTGAGATGCAGTGGCTGATGCTGCAGCAGGAGAAGCCACAGGATTTCGTAATTGCGACCGGACGACAATACAGCGTGCGCGAATTCGTCCAGCGCTGCGCGACGCTACTGGACATGAATTTGACCTGGTCCGGCTCAGGAGTTGAAGAAAAAGCCTTCGATCAAGCGGGAAATGTGGTCCTGGCAGTCGATCCGCGCTACTTCCGTCCGACCGAGGTTGAAACGCTCCTTGGCGACCCCTCCAAAGCGAAGCGCGAACTTGGCTGGACTCCGCGCACCAGCTTCGATGAACTGGTCAGAGAGATGGTAGAGTCCGACCTGAAGGCGGCGGAGCGCGACGCGCTCGTCCTCAGGCACGGCTTCGACGCGTACAACGTGCATGAGACCTAGACCATGGCGGGCCACCCCAACGCGATGCTCCAAGCAGATTCCAGCTTTATGCCCGTCAACAGCCGCGTCTACATTGCCGGACATCGCGGACTTGTGGGGTCCGCAATTCACCGTGAGTTGCTCCGTCGCGGATACCGCAATATCCTCACACGCACGCACGAGGAACTGGATCTATGCGATGAGGTCGCGGTCGACGCGTTTTTCTCGGCTGAGAAACCCGACTTCGTCTTCCTCGCCGCCGCCAAAGTTGGCGGCATCCTCGCAAACAACAGCTACCCCGCGGACTTTATCCGCGACAACCTCATCATCCAAACCAACGTTATCGATGCGAGCCGCAACGGGCGCGTCAAGCGCCTGCTCTTCCTTGGTTCATCCTGCATCTACCCAAAGCTGTGCCCGCAGCCGATCAAAGAGGAGTACCTGCTGACCGGTCCGCTGGAACCGACCAATCGGTCTTATGCGCTCGCTAAAATCGCTGGAATCGAGATGTGCTGGAGCTATAACCGGCAATATGGCACGCGCTATCTGGCTGCAATGCCGACTAACCTCTATGGTCCAGGCGACAACTACGATCTGGCCAGCTCTCACGTCCTTCCAGCTTTAATCCGTAAGACAGCGGAAGCGATGGCTTCCGGAGAGAAGGAGGTCGTCGTGTGGGGCTCTGGGACTCCGCGGCGCGAATTGCTTTACTCCGACGACCTCGCGCAGGCCTGTTGTTTCCTGATGAACCTGGACGACCAGCAATTTGGTTCCTTGATGACGGAGGATGCGCCGCCGCTCATCAATATCGGCACCGGCGTGGACGTAACCATTCGCGAGCTTGCGGAGACGGTCGCACGGGTGCTCGAGTTTGACGGGAATCTGGTCTTCGACGGCTCCAAGCCGGACGGAACGCCTCGCAAACTCATGGATGTGGAACGGCTCCACAGTTTGGGCTGGCATCACACTACAAACCTGGAACAAGGCATCGGGCGAACGTGGGAAGCGGTCCGCGAACAGTTGCTCAAGCCAGCCATACAACCAAAGTGACATCTACCGACGGCCGAATTGTCGCGTCGAACCGACCAGGTTCGGGTTCAATAGGTTGATGAGGTACTTCAACAAATGATGCCGGGCTCTGCATCCAGAATTCTCCTCCTCGCACTGCTGGCAACTGCCGGTTCTGGCCGTTTCGCCGTCGCCCAACGGACCAACGTTTCGGTTGATCCCACAACGATCGCTGAGCAGTATCTGCTTTCCGCAGCAAACCAGGAGCGCGAAGCTCGCGGACTGCCGCTGCTGCACCGAAGCCCTCAACTGGCACATGCTGCTGCTGGACACGCGCGTGTGATGGCAGCGCATGAGTCGATTTCGCACCAGTTTGCGGGAGAACCCGAACTCACGGAGCGCGGCGCGAGTGCTGGAGTTCCCTTCAGCGTCATCTCCGAAAACGTTGCCCAGGCGCCGAGCGTGGTGCAGATTCACGATATGTGGATGCGCTCGGAGCATCACCGCACCAATCTGCTCGATCCGGCGGTCGACTCGGTTGGGATCAGTGTCATTGCGCGCAGCGGAGAGCTGTACGCGGTCGAAGACTTCGCCAAAACCGTGCGGCCAGTCAGCCTGCTGGAGCAGGAAACGGCAATTGGCGCCCTGGTCGCGCACTCAGGACGGATCGACCTCGCAAACGATCCGGAAACCGTGACCGCGGCGCGCCGGACATGCTCGATGTCAACCGGATATGCGGGAAACCCGAAGCCTTGGTTCGTCATGCGCTTCACTTCCGACAGCCTGACTCAGTTGCCCAAAGAGCTTGCCTCGAAAATGGCCTCGGGACGTTACAGCCAGGCTGCTGTCGGCGCCTGCCGGGGTGCGCAAAGCGAATTCACGTCCTACAACTTCGCCGTGCTGCTGTATCCATAGAGCTAAGTCGCGACGGGCTCCTCGATTCCGGCTTCGGCGAGTTCCTGGGCGGAGGCGGGCTGGGTTGGCTCCATTTCCAGGATGTCGTTGAAGCGGTTGAAGTAGTTGAAGAGACCGATTGCGGCCATCAATTCGACCACTTCGCCTTCGGAGTAGAAGCTGCGGAGATGCTGAAAATCCTGTTCGGTGTAGCCGTGCGGATATAGTGTCATGACCTCGGCCAGGTGAATTGCGGCCTTCTGAGCGTCGGTGAAATCGCTGACGGCCGTGTCCTTCAGGGCTTCGAGTTGCTCGTCCGTCCAGCCGAGGCGCTTGCAAATGGCCGTGTGCGAGGCGAGGCAGTAAGGCGTGCGATTGCATTGTGACGTGCGCACAATCACTAGTTCCTTGAGCGCCTTGGGCAGCGTTCCGGTGTTGAGGACCGCGTCCATGTGGGCGATGATGGTCTCGAATATCTCCGGGCGATGCGCCATGGTGCGGAACATGTTGGGCACGTTGCCGCGATCGCGCAAGGTGCGGTCGTAGATGGCGACGGAAGAGGGTCGAACTTCGCTTCGGTTGAGTCTCGAAATGCGTGGCATAAATATTTTTCTCCGCGATCGTACGGATGATACATTCAACCGGTGAAATGCGTTTCGCGCGGGCACGATGGCCGGTCTGAAAAGGCCCTACCTCATGGGGTCCCCATCCCCTCCATACTTAAGTCCTAAAATCACCAACCTAAAGCATTTAAGTCTGGACCCTGTCCGCTTCGAAGTCTGGACTGGTCCGGACCTCTATCCTGCTGGAGCACCCACTCCGGCACGATCTTTGGCCTTTTTTAATTATATGCAGGGTGTCAAGTGTATCTGTGGAATTCGGGGCTGAAATAGGCAGTCACAGAGGACCGAGAACGGGCGAAACATGGGTGCGGATCGTGCAGTTCCGAAGCATGACCTCAGCGGCTTAAGCCGCTTCTTGTCAAGTTCGATTAGGGGCACGGATGAATCCGTGACCTTAACGAGCGATGGAATTGGTTCGCGGGAGAATCTCAGTCCTAATTCTTGCGTACTGGCGCGAGCGTTTCTCCACGCTGCTCGGACGGACTGGCCAAAGGGCCTACGCAGCCTGAGTGCTGGCGTGGTGGCCGGCCGGTACGGTCGGAGTCGAGCGGGCAATCGATTCGGCTCGGGTTAAAATGCCGCGCTCAGCGAAGAATGCCGAGTCATGGTGAGCGGTGGGTGGTTGCCTGGCTTCCGGGGGAATGATTCCGGCAGTCGATGTGAAGGAGTTGAGATGAATGGACTCTGGTGTCACGCCCTTTGCTTGCTTGGGCGGAAGGCGCTTGAGGTTGACAGCCATGGCGGGCCTCGCTTGTTGGTAAGGAACTTCAGTAACCCTGTGACTGGTTACTCCCGATCAACCAGCTAACATAGCACACAACATTGGTGTCTGGCTGCCTTAGCGGGGCTCGAAGCGAAAAGTGGAGAGGATGGATTCGAGGCTGGTGCGGACCTGGTCGAGTTCGTGGGGCGTTATGTCTTTGACGCCGGAGACTTCGCCTCCGCAGAAGTTGTTGATACTGAGGTCGAAGCGGTAGCAGGCGCCCTGCTGGCGGGTGGTGTAGATTTCGTCGCGCTGGGTGATGCAGATATCCTTGACCTCGTCGTGACCATGATTGAAGGGGATGCCCCCTACACGGACGTGGACCGGTTTAGCGGGTGGCTTGTGGCTGGCTTTGGGTGGAGGCGCGGCCTGGCGTGCGCACGCCGAGGCGGAAGTGTGCGGAGTGACGCTGAAGTAGACATAAGCGCCGGAGAAGGTGGATGCGGGGAACGGGTTCTCGGGCGAGGCGACGACGGCGCGGAGGGCAGCCCTGGGCGGAGCGGAACGGGCGTCGAGGTGGAAGGTGCTGATCTCGTGGTCGGAGGTGGCGAAGGTCCAGTTGGCGGGGTAATCGAAGGAGAGGTGGTAGGTGGGGTCGTGGAAGGTTTTGGTTGGAGCGGGTGTGACCGAGGTTGAGAGGGCGATGGAGGCGGGGGCGGTTTGCGCGGGTGTGGTGCAGGGGCAGAAAGCTGCAAGGAGCAGAGGAAGTGTCAGCGGATTCGGGGTCCTTCGATTGCGGCTGCGCCTTCGCTCAGGATGACGGATTTGTAAAGGTTGGTGCCCATAGAGCGCGAAATCTTTGGGCTCGACGAGCGGAATACGGGGATTCTTCCCCATCACTGCGTTCAGGGTCAGAATGACAGTTCTCCTTTTGATGAGAATAACCGAGGAATCAAGCGCGCATTCGCGGGTTGGCGATGGTGTAGACGACGTCCGTGAGGAGGTTCACTGCGACGTAGGTGAGGCCGACCGCCAGAATGCAGCCCTGGACGAGGGCGTAGTCGCGGTTGGAGATGGCGGAGAGGGTGAGGCGGCCGATGCCGGGCCACGAGAAGACCGTTTCGGTGACGATGGCTCCGGAGAGCAGGCTCCCGAACTGGAGGCCGAGGATGGTGAGCACCGGGATGAGGGCGTTGGCGAGCGCATGGCGGTAGACAACCGTTCGCTCGCTAAGGCCCTTGGCACGGGCGGTGCGGATGTAGTCCTGATTGAGTTCTTCGAGCATGGCGGTGCGGACCATGCGGGTAAGGACTCCGGCAAGGCCCATGCCGAGGGTGATGGCAGGGAGGATCAGGTAGACGAGGAACTGCGGTCTGAGGAGTGGGCCAGTGCCTGCTCCGGAGACGGGCAGCCAACCGAGTTTGATGGAGAAGATGAGGATGAGGATCGGACCGAGAGCGAAGTTGGGGAAAGACAAACCGCCGAGCGAGACGACGCCAAGGACGCGGTCGGGCCAGCGTCCGCGATGGAGCGCGGAGTAGATGCCGGCGGGGACGGAAAGGGCGATGCCGATGAGCAGCGCGGCGAGAGTGAGCGCGAGGGTGTACGGATAACGCTGGGCGACCAGGTGGGTGACGGAGTCGTGCAGGCGGATGGATTGACCGAGGTCTCCGTGGAGGACGCCGGTCCAGTAGAGCAGGTACTGGGTGTGGAGCGGAAGATCGAGACGCAAGGCGTGGCGCAGGCTGGAGATGTCCGAGGAGGTCGCGCCTTCGCCGAGCATCTGGACGATGGGGTCGCCTGGGACAAGGTGTATCAGCAGGAATACGACGGAGACGACGACCCACAGGACCGGGAGGGTGATGAGGATGCGGCGGACGGGTTGGGGGAGGGATAGGTTCAAGGTTCGAGGTTCGAGGTTCGAGGTCTTAGAGGTTGAGTTTGAGTTGGGCGGCGTCGGATTGGGGGGTGGGTTCGGGGGTTAGGGCTTCGACGCGGACGCGGGCTATGCGACGGCCGATCATTTGCTCGATGACGAAGCGGCGGCCGGCGTAGGTGACGGTTTCGTTGGGTACTGGAATGTGGCCTAGCTGGGTGAGGAGAAATCCGGCGAGAGTTTCGACTCCGGCTTCGCGGGGGAAAGTCCAGCCGAGTTGGGTGCCGAGGTCGCGGAGAGTGGTGCTGCCGTCGAGGGCCATGACGCCTTCGGCGTTGAAGGCAGCTGCGCGGGAGGCGATGTCGAATTCGTCCTCAAGCTCGCCGACGACCTGCTCGAGGACGTCTTCGGCGGTGACGATGCCGACGGTTGAGCCGAATTCATCGACCACGACAGCGATCTGGCGGCGGCGGTCCTGGAAGTCCTGGAGCAGTTCGACGGCGAGCTTGGTTTCGGGCACGACGAGGACATCGCGCATGACCTGGCGAAGAGTGACGCCGGAGTTGACGGCTCCGCCAAGGCCAAGGGTGACGGCGCGGAAGTGCATCAGGCGCGAAACATCCTTGGAATAGACGACGCCGACGATCCGGTCGGGATCTGCGATGGCAGCGGAGCCGTCTCCGGTGGAGGGCCGGGCTTCGTAGACGGGGACACGGGAGTGCTGCTCTTCGACGATGCGGGCACTGGCGAGTTCGATGGCCAGGTCGGCGGGTAGGGCGAAGATTTTGCCGCGGGGAGTCATGATCTCGCGCACGGTTACGTGGTTGAGCTCGATGGCGCGGTGGATGATCTCTTCCTGGAAGGCGGGCAGCAGGCCCATGCGGCGGGTTGCGGTGGCGATGAGTTTTAGTTCTTCGGGCGAGTGTACGGAGCCTTCGCCGTGCAGCGGCGCGCGGAAGAGACGGAGGACGAAGGCGGCGGATCCGCTCATGAGGCGAACCGCGGGTCGGGTCATGCGGATGAAGACGTCCATAGGGCCCGCGACGGCGAGTGCGATTCGCTCGGCGCGCTGCAGCGCGAGGGACTTGGGGACGAGTTCGCCGAGGAGGAGTTCGAAGTAGGTGATTGCGGCGAAGGCGAGGAGGATGGCGACGGTGTTGGCGTAGAGTGCCGCGTGGGCGGGAAGCACAGGCAGTAACCGCGCGGCGAGGGTGAGGATCATCTGGGCGACTGCGGGCTCACCCAGCCAGCCGAGCGCGAGCGAGGCCAAGGTGACGCCGAACTGGACCGCGGGGAGGAAGTCGTCGATGTTTTGTTTGAGATGTAGGGCGGTGCGCGCGCCGGCACGGCCAAGGGCGACAAGCTGCTCCATGCGCGTGGTGCGGACACTGATGAGCGCGAACTCAGCAGCCACGAAGAAGCTGTTGGCCAGAATGAAGAAGGCCACCATGATTGCGCGGAAGATCATCCATTCCAACATGCCGTGCTGAGGATAGCATTGTGTGAGTTTTCAGCTGCCGGCTATCAGTCCTCCGTCGCAAACGTGAAGATGCCCGGCGAGTTGGGATCGCCGGGCACCGATTTGCTACGAAACGGTGGTGAAGTTATGCGAGTACTTTCGCGACGGACTTGTCGATGGTGTCCTTGGGGACGAAGCCGACGATTTGTTCGGCCACCTTGCCGCCCTTGAAAATGAGCAGCGCAGGAATGCCCCGGATGCCGTAGCGCATGGGCGTGGAAGTGTTCGCGTCCACATCCATCTTCATGACTTTCAACTTGCCGTTGTAGTGCGAGGCGACTTCGTCGACAACCGGCGCGAGTGCGCGGCACGGTCCGCACCAAGCGGCCCAGAAGTCCACCAGTACGGGGGTTTCCGACTGAAGAACTTCCTTCTCAAAGTCGGCGTCGTTGACTGCGGTTACGAGATGCGCCTTTTGCGCGCTGCCGCCGGGTGCCGTTACAGGGTTCATGTTGCTGATTTCTGCCATCTTGTCAAACTCCTCCCGCTACTGTGCCGGGACGCACGTAGGCGTTTCAAATCTCTCTTCATAATAGATGCGCGAAGGGTGTGGGAGGTTCAAATCGCGGGGCGACGTATGGGATGCCTTAAAAGTTAACGCCCGCTGACCGTTTTTTTACGGATCAGCGGGCGGTTAGCAGCCCTCCCCAGAACTGCTCACGGGCCAATATTATGAAACTAACCAGGTAATGTAAAGGTTATTTAAGCATAACTAAAGTAACCCCTGAGGCCTGCAAACTATTGCATAAGACCAGTTTAGAGGGGGGGGTGGGCGTATGCCGGCCGCGATTGGACGGCGCCTGGCCCGATTTCGGTCTCAAGAATTTCTAGGGTGGGATCGGCGGCCGACTGGCGGGCCAGAGCGGCGATTGCGGCGGTATCGGCATCCTCGCTGACAATGAGCAGGATTCCCGGACCTGCGCCGCTGAGAGCGACGCCAAGAACTCCGGCGGTGCCGGCGAGCGAAAGCAGAGGGGGCAGCAGGGGGCAGGCTTCCATCCGGTAGGGCTGATGAATGCGGTCCTGCATTGCGATGCGGAGGAGGTCGCCGCGACCGAGTGCAAATGCTGCGACGAGGAGGGCGGTTCGCTGGACGTTGGCGACGGTATCGGCACGGGAGTAGTCCGTGGGTAGGAGAGCGCGGGCGCGCTCGGTGGCCAGGCTGGCGGATGGCAAAGCGAGCAGGAGCTTCCAGGGCAGTCCCTGACCGCATGTGGCGGCGGTAACGAAGCCCTCGGTGACGGCAGAAATGGTCATGTATCCGAGGGCGCAGGCTGCAACATTGTCGGGATGGCCTTCGCGGCGACAGGCTTCTTCCATGCAGGCGTGGAGGTCCCATCCGAGGCCGCCGAAGTGGTTGGCGAGCATGACTCCTCCGAGCAGAGCGGCGGCCGAGGAGCCGCAGCCCATGCCGAGTGGGATCTCGTTGTGGAGACGCATGTAGAGCGGGAGCGCGGGCTTACCGGCGAGTCGGAGGACATCGCGGTAGGTCTCGAAGATCATGTTGTTGGTGGTTCGGGCGCAGCGGTCGGCGTTGCGGCCAGTGGCCTCGATGATGAGCGGCGGGTAGGCGACGACCTGCGACAGCTCTGCATGGATCGTGAGGGTGAGGCCCAAGGCGAGGCCTGCGGAGTCGAACGCGGGACCTAGGTTGGCGGAGGTGGCGGGCAAGACGAGGCGGATCTGACCCGGCCGTGTTGCATTTGAATCTGTGCTCGGGCCCGCTGGCTGGGCGGGGATGTCGCTCATGCGGAGATTCCGGCGGCGGGCTGAAGATCGGCGCTGATGGCCATGCGCTCCTCGAGTGCGCGTAGGACGACCGCTTCATCGGCTTCGAGGACGAGGGGCGGCTTGCGCAGGGCGTCGTGGCTGGCGCGCTCGCCCTCGGTGGCTCCGGCGAGTTCGGCGGCTGTGAGCAACTCGCCGCGATGGTAGGCGATGGTGTACTGCGAGTCCTTGAGGGTGTGGCCGGTGAGGATGAGGACCACGCGCTCGCCGGCACTGACTCTTCCCTGCTTGACCAGCTTCTTGAGACCCGCAAGGGTGACGGCGGAGGCGGGCTCACAGCCGACGCCCTCTGCGCCGATCTCGGCCTTGGCGAGGGCGATCTCCTGCTCAGAGGCCTGCTCGCACCATCCACCGGTCTCTTCGACGATGCGCGCGGACTTCTTCCAGCTTGCGGGATTGCCGATGCGGATGGCGGTGGCACGGGTTTCGGCTACAACGGGCTTCATCTCGGGGTTATCGTCGTTGAACCAGCAATAGAGCGGGTTGGCACCCTCGGCCTGGATGACACTGATCTTCGGCACGCGCTGGATGAGGCCGAGGTGCTTCATCTCCATGAAACCCTTGCCGAGCGCGGAAGAGTTGGCGAGGTTGCCGCCGGGGACGACGAGGTGCTCGGGTACCTGCCATTCCATCTGCTCAATGATCTCCATCGCGGGAGTTTTCTGGCCCTCGAGACGGTATGGATTGACCGAGTTGAGCAGATAAATCGGGAAGCGCTTGACCAGTTCGACCAGGAGGCGCAGACAGCCGTCGAAGTCGGTCTTGAGTTGGATGGTGAGCGCGCCGTAGTCCATGGACTGGGAGAGCTTGCCCCACGCGATTTTGCCCTCGGGGATAAAGACGATGGAGCGGAGGCCGGCGCGGGCTGCGTAGGCTGCCATGGCAGCGGAGGTGTTGCCGGTGGAGGCGCAGGCGACCCATTTGAATCCGCGCTCGACGGCGACGGAAATTGCGGCGGTCATGCCCGTGTCTTTGAAGGAGCCGGTCGGATTCATGCCCTGATGTTTGGCGAGCAGCCAGTCGACGCCGGCGATTTCGGCGCAGCGGGGCATCTCATAGAGCGGGGTGTTGCCCTCGTTCAGGGTGACGACTTTCTGCAGGTCGCTGACGATGGGGAAGAGTTCGCGGAAGCGCCAGACGCCGCTCTGGTCGATGGCCATTGACGAGGTGCGGCGCTCGCACCAGAGGTGGCGCATGCCGGCGGGATTGGGCAGGCGCACGGGAGTAGGCGGCGTGGCAGTATCGGCTCCCGGACTCCAGGGATAGATCACCTCATAGAGGCCGTTGCAGTCGGGGCAGCGGAAATCACTGGCAGCGGCGTCTGAGGCGATCCTCGCACCGCAGTTTGTGCATCGTAGTTGATGTGTGGCTGTCATCGGTCTTACCTTTAGGCTATTGTATGCGGTGGATTCTCAGGAGCGCTAAGCTGCGGGAATTGGGTATGTATGCCGCGCTGGCGACATTGCTGATGTCGGCAATTCCCTGCTCTCTTGCGCAGGCGGCGCACCGCGAAGTGCATGTTGCAGCCGCCGCAGATCTCCAATCGGTGATGCCGGCGCTGGCGGAAGCATTTGAGCATGCAACCGGGATCAAGCTGATTGTGAGCTATGGATCGTCCGCGACACTGGCGGAGCAGATTCTGAACGGCGATCCGGCGGACCTGTTCCTCGCAGCCGATTACAGCTTTCCGGAGAAGGTGGTTGCCCGAGGGCTGGCGGATATGCCTGCGCCGGTTGCGTATGCCCGCGGAACGCTGGTGCTGTGGGCGCGAAAGGATTCTCCTGTGCAGCCCCTGACGCAGAACACGCTGCGCGAGGGAAAATTTACCTCGCTGGCGATTGCGAATCCGGAGCATGCGCCGTATGGCCGTGCCGCAGTATCCGCGCTGATGTGGATTAAGGTGTACGACACGTTGAAACCGAAGATTGTGGAGGCGGAGAACGTAGTGCAGGCAGCCCAGTTCGTCGAGTCAGGGAACGCGCAGCTTGGGCTGATCTCGTTGACCACGGCGTCAACCGGCCACATGAAGGAAGTCGGCTCCTTCGTCCGCATGCCCCTTGTAACCTATCCGCCGATACGGCAGTGCGCCGTGGTGATGAAGAAATCGGAGCACAGAGCGGATGCGCATGCGTTTCTGGACTGGCTGCTGTCGCGGCCGATCCAGCGCAACCTGACGCAATATGGGCTCGATCCGATTCCGTAATTCTGCTTCGAAACGTGTCCTGCCGGACGGGCCCACTTCGCGTGGGGCGGTCACTTCGTGACTTGTGCTGGGCTTCGCTTGGCGCTCCCGATGGTCGCGAGAAGAATTTGCGACAAGGCGATGCCACTACACTTGTTGCAATGGATATCGAAGCACTCTGGCTGACGCTGCGCCTGGCGCTGACGACAACTGCGCTGCTGATGCTGATCGCACTGCCGCTGGCGCGCTGGATTGCCGCCGGACGAGGCGGTGTACGCGCCATGGTGCAGGCCGTGGTGGCCCTGCCGCTGGTGCTTCCGCCAACCGTGCTGGGGTTCTACCTGCTGGTGGCGCTGGGGCCGCTGACCGCGCCGGGACGATTGATTATCCGGATGCTGGGGCATCCGCTGGCGTTCTCGTTTGCCGGGCTGGTAGTGGGGTCGGTGCTTTATAGCCTGCCGTTCGCGGTGCAGCCTCTCGTGGCAGGATTTCGCGCCGTCGATCCGGCGTTGCTGGAGGTGGCAGCGACGCTGGGGGCGAGTCCGGGGCGGGCATTCCGGACGATTACATTGCCGCTGGCGAGGCCATCGCTGGTGGCGGCGGCGGTGCTGACCTTTACGCACACTGTGGGTGAGTTCGGCGTGGTGCTGATGCTGGGTGGGAATATTCCCGGGGCGACGCGGACGCTGTCGATTGCGCTGTATGACCAGGTGCAGGAGTTTAACTACGCGGCGGCGAACCGTACTGCGGCGGCGCTACTGGCGTTCAGCATGGTGACGCTGATTGTGGTTTATTGGCGCGGCGCGGAGAGGAGGTCGGTGCTTGGCTGAGACTACTCTCCCCCCGACCCGGCCGGTTCACAGGATTGAGATGCGCCATCGCATTGGCGCCCTCGAAATTGATGCAAGCTTTGTGCTGACACAGCCGTGGACCCTTCTTTTCGGCCCATCCGGCTCAGGCAAGACGACAATTCTTCGGGCTATCGCAGGCTTGGTACGACCGGCTCAAGGGCGGATTACGAGCACGATGATGCCCGGCACCCTTGTGGAGCAGAAGTTCACTTTGCTCGATACCGACAAGGGCATTTTCGTTCCTGCTCATAATAGAGTGATTCGCTTTGCTGCGCAGAAGCCGAATCTGTTTCCGAATCTGACGGTTCGGGAGAATCTGATTTATGGAATTCGCCGAACGGGCCCTCCAGGCGATTTCAGCGATTGGGAGGACAAGGTCCGTTTCGCGATGGAGCAGTTCGGTCTCGCTCCCCTCGCGGCGAAATACCCTTCCCAACTATCTGGCGGTGAGGCGCAGCGGTTGAACCTGGCGCGGGCTGATACTGCGCTTGACTGCAGGCTGCTGATGCTCGACGAGCCCTTCACTGGAATTGACGCAACTCAGCAGACGACAATTCTTTCGTACCTGACGGGGAAGGCAGAGAAGGAAAAACGCACGATCCTATCCGTAACCCATGATGTGGCCGAGGCGTTTCAGCTGGGGGCTGAGGTGATCAAGATCGCCGACGGCAGGGTGGTGGCGCAAGGCCCGGTCGAGGTGGTGCTGGCGGAAGAGCGGAAGCGGCTGCTGGAACAATTGCGTGGAAGCTGAGGCTCTTTGAAGCGAAACAACTACGGAGATTCTGGCTTCGCCAGAATGACAACGCTCAGGGGAGATTCATCGGCATGAAGCCCAGCAGAACCGGCTCCTGTTCGAGGCGGATGGCAATGCGTGCGTGGACTCCGTTGACGATGGTGTCGCGGAGAGCGACGATCTCCGCCGCCGTTGCGCCGCCGCGGTTGATGATGGCGAGGACGTGCTTGGTGGAGAGGCCGGCGTTGCCCATGTGGTAACCCTTGTGGAAGCCGGCGAGTTCGATGAGCCACGCGGCGGAGAGCTTGACCATGTCCTGTCCAGCTGAGTAGTCGGAGCCCGCGGGAAATCTTGGAACCAGGTCGGGATGGCAGTCCGCGATGGCAGCGAGGCCGGGGATCTTGGCCGCGGGGACGATGGGATTCTTGAAGAACGATCCGGCGCTGCGCGAGTCGGGGTCGTCCTCGGCGAGAAGCATGCCTTTGCGGGCGCGAATGCTGCGGACGGCTTCGGCTGTTTTCGAAAGCGTCGGGAGGGCGACCCCACGCTCGGCGAAGTAGAGCTTCACGTCCCGGTATTCGAGACTGGGCGGGAGGTCCAGTTTCAGTACGTATTCCACCGAAGTGATGGCGTAGCGGCCTTTGTGGGTAGTGTTGAAGATGCTGCGGCGGTAGGAAAATCCACACTCAGCCGGGGAGAGAGTGACGAATTTCTCTGCCTCGAGGTCGAGTGCGTGAACACTGGCGATGGTGTGCGAGACTTCCTGGCCGTATGCGCCGACGTTCTGGACGGGCGTGCCACCGACGCTGCCCGGGATGCCGGCGAGGCACTCTATGCCGGCACAGTTGTTTTCGACGGCGAGGCGCACGACGAAGTCCCAGTCAACGCCTGCGTCGGCGATCAGGGTGGCTGCGGCGTCCTGGCGGTGAAGCTCGATTGGGCGTGCGCTCGCGACATGGATGACCACTCCGGCGAAGCCCTCGTCGCTGACCAGGAGGTTGCTGCCGCCGCCGAGGATGAAGAATGGCACTTGTTGCTGGCGCGCGAAACGAACCGCTGCGAGCATGGCTGCAGGGTCGCCGGTCTCGACAAACCAGCGGGCGGAGCCTCCCACGCCGAGCGTGGTGTAGGGAGCGAGTGGGACGTTTTCGAGCATGCTCACGTCTCCAGACTATTGCAATCAGGCGGTTGCGAGCACAGCAGAATGGAGACACGCACGGGTGGCGTACCGTGCTGGACACCCGTACAATCAGAGATTGAAGCAGCTTCTGCAGTGGCTGCTTACCGGAGGAGAATTCTATGTATCCAGAGATTATGTTGATCCCCATGCGTGAAGAACTGTCGCGCGCTGGCGTAAAGGAAGCACGGACGGCTGCTGAGGTTGACGCCGCGGTGGCGCAGCCGGGTACGACCATGCTGGTAGTGAACTCGGTGTGCGGATGCGCTGCGGGCAAGATGCGTCCGGCAGTACGCTTGGCGCTGCAGCATGG
>JALYIG010000156.1 GCA_030775885.1 Acidobacteriota bacterium
ATTTTGGAGATGGCTGGCGTCATCGAGTTCAGGTCCGAGAGCTGGAAAAGCCGAACCGCAATGCGCACTATCCTCTATGCGTGGCCGGCGAGCGCGCCGCTCCCCCGGAGGATGTCGGCGGCACGCACGGATATGAGGAATTCCTGAGCGCAACCGGGAATCCGAAGCATCCAGAACACAAAAATATGCTCGCTTGGGTCGGAGGCGTGTTTGACCCAGAAGGGTTTGACCTCAATGCCATCAACCGGATTCTCCGCTTCGGGTACCCGACCGAGGACGACGAAATCTAGCGGCGCAAGGACACCGGGCAGTTAACGCTTACACTTCCAGCGCCCATCGAGCCGCCTGTTTGTCCACACTTGCGCCATGGACAGCAGAATTAAGAAGACCAACCATACCTGACAACACACTGCTCTGTTCCGACGTTAGAATCCCCCTTTCACTGAGCAGTCGCAGGGTTTGGCCGACGCTCATTTTTGTGCGACTGGCGGTCGGGGCCGTGATGCCTACCGTCTCAACCAACTGGTTTAACTTCCTTTCTATCTCAATGCGCAGTCCTGCGAGAGCTAGATTTGGGTCTTCGTCGGCGACAAGTTGAAAGGAGTATTCGTGATTCTGTGGGGCGGCCTGGACGGGCTCATCAAGCAACCCGACCTGTTCTGCTCGCTGCTCTGAGTTCTGAAGATCGGCGAACTTGAACTTCCACCCGCCCGGAAACTCGATCTCCTTGAACAGCCGGAGCAGCCACGGAACGGATGCCGCCAGTAGCAGCACCAAAGTGATCGCGTCAATTTTTAAATTTGGCCAGAAGGGGTGCGCGGCTGCTGCACACAACGCAACTGTAGTTATCACAATCTGGGTGCGTTTCTGGGCTGTCATCACGTCGATTCTCGGCGATCCACATCACTATCTATATCGAAAACTTCGGGTTACTGAAAATTATTTGATCCAGATCGGAAAAGAAAGACAACAGATTGAAGGATGTTATGGGCGCATCTCCCGGATGCGCACTCTGGCAACGCATATCAAAGCAACTGCGAAGACGGGTATGTTGATTGGAATCGATTAGGCCGATGCCCTCAATAATCCACAGAACCACGTTGTCAAACACCTCCCTCATCTCGCTTATGCTATTCACATTTTGAGTCTGGTTGAATTTCTTGTACCTTCCGCTCTGCTGACTGGCCATCTGTGCCGACGTGACGTTGAATTTTGGAAATCCTATTGCCTCAATTTTCCGGTGTACCCGGTCAATGGCGGCGCTCCATCCCAGAACAGCAGCAGCTCGAAAATAGCCGGCTCTGGCGCAAGCGATAGCTTCCCGCATATATTCGCTTTCATCTGGATTGCTAAGCGATGCGAAGAAGCTGTCGAACGCGCTAGGTGGGGCAGCCGAGAGAGACCCTTGCTCAGCCGGAATGACGATATCTTCTCGAAACGGCGGAATGACTTCCGCAAGGGTTTGCAGATAGCTGGATCGTAGATTGTTGGGTGCGCTCAGCCTGATGAGCCGCGTGAATGCCGCATTGTAACGATCGAGGGTTTCGCTGCCGACTGCAGTTCGCAATCTTGGATAGACGTTCTGGTGCCATCGGCTACCCAGCTCATTTGCTGAATCTCGCAGTGCCTTCTTTGCGACCCGATCCGCAGATTGCGCCTTGAGAGCCTTTCGTAGCGTCTTCAGATCCTCAAGGAACTGTTTCAACTCTTCGACCATGACGTAGTCTATTGAAGCTCCTTAATCAGCTGAGCAAGTTCCTTTCTTCCATTCTCCGACAGTCGAACTGACTTGATTTCCCTGTCAAACTTTTCAAAATCGAAGAGTGTGTTGTTGTTCTTGTAATTCGCCGAGAAGTTCGCGCCATCGAGCGTCTTTCGATCGCGACATTCCGTTCTGACATCCTCGACGTTCGCAGCGAATTCCCCCTCGATGAGGGCACTTCTCAAGCCCTGCAGAAGGGTTATCCGAATCTGAGCCTCCGACATCCGGGTTGTCTTGACGTCTTCATAGAGCGGCGTGATAACTCCGGCGTCCTTGTAGAAGAGATTGTTTATCTCAGTTATCGTTACCGAATACTTCTCCATGAATTTTCGCGCCTTCAAATGGATATCAGCCATCGTGACATCCGACTGCCCCTTGGCCGCTTCTTCAACTGGTTTAGCTTCATCAACTGGCGTTACAGCCGGTGGCTTCGGTTCGTCAGGCCGCTGCTGCCGTGACGCTGGCTGTTCTGAAATTGATTGCAAATAGTCACGCAGGAGTATTTCGAAACATGACGCCTGGAGGTTTTCCGGGACGGACGCCGCAATATCAGCGATTTCTTTTATCTTTTCCTTCAGCGTAGACACCAGCGACTCCCTGTTTGATCCGGCAGTTTTTGTTTGTGCCCGCCACGAGATCAATTGGCAGTATAGCAGTTGGCACAGGCTGTACTTCATCTCCATTTGCCGTCATCGCAGGCAGGCAGGCGGGACGAGGTATGCTGGACAGGGGCTTTACGAAGGACCTTTGCGACAGTGAAGCCAATTCGGCCAAGGGCAATCGCTCGGGAGACATTTAGCGTGGGTTCGCGCGCCGCGTGTTTTCGCAGTAACCCTCTCGTAGCTGCGCTGCAACATTGCCAAAACAGAGGGACAGCGAACCGCCGTGCGGTGGCCCGCACCGGGAATGGCCGGAAGGTTCCGCTGTATTCACTCCGCCGGCCGCACTCCCGGCACTCGATGCACAACCAGAACAGACCGCTATAGTTGCGGAAAGACTTCACAGCGGATAACGGCAACGGTGCCATGTGTCCTAGCGTGCTCGATCGTTAGGAGTCCGTCTATTCAGTTCAGACGGCGAATGCCTGCTCTATATGGGGCGGTTACGTCGTTAAGCCGTTGAAGCAATAGAGCCGTGGGTTGCGCAAACTGACCGCATGTGGACAGGCAACCTCGTCAACCAGTACATGAGTACATAGGCAGTGCAAACTGATCCCCTGAGCTTCGCAGATGAACGGTCTGCGACCCAGCAGGTGCATGACAGGGGTCGCAGGGTCGCAATGACCAGATTCCCCTGAACTGCGCAGGGGTTCCACTTCGGAATCAGCCCCAAATCCTAACGTGTCCGGCTGTCCCCAAAAGAGAGGACAATTGGGTGTACCAACAAGGCGAGCGACTGACCTGCCGGCTTTCTACGGACCATTCCTGGCTTCGGAAATGGCTCTTTCGGGATTGGTTGTTGACAGTCGTCGCTTGAACTCCGCCGGCGTCAGATTCCCCAGGCTCGAGTGGGGTCGGATTTCATTGAACTGACGTCGGAAGTCTTCGATCAGGATCTTCGCATCGATCCGATTTTTAAACCATTGCATGCTCAGACACTCGTCCCTGAACTTGCCGTTGAAGGATTCGTTCATGCCGTTCAACCATGGTTTTCCCGGATCGATGAAAGCGGTATCGATGTGGGTCTGTGTAAGCCACTTCAGGATCGCCCTGGAGACGAATTCCGGGCCATTGTCGCTCCTGAGGTATCGCGGGGCTCCATGCACACTCACGAGCTTGGAGAGTACGTCAATCACCCGTAAAGAGCGGATGCTCCCGGCCACATCGATGGCCAGGCATTCCCGTGTGTACTCGTCGATCACCGTCAAACACTTCAGCTGCTGTCCATTGGCACAGGCATCGAAGACAAAATCATATGCCCACAGATATCCCGCGCCCGTTGCCGGCAACGGGCGCGGGCGGCCGCTCGCAATGCGCCGCCGAGGCCGTTTTCTCGGCACTTGCAGACCGCATTGCCGCCACAGCCGGTGAGCTCGATCGGCGCTCATCACATGCCCACGACGCTCCAGGAAGACCTGGATGCGCCGATACCCATAGCGCGGATACTGAGCTGCCAATTCGTGCATGGCCGTCACCACCAGCGCGTCGCGCTTCACCAAGCGCGACTCATATCTCAACGTTGACCTCGCCACTGACATCAGCGCGCACGCTCGTCGAATCGACACCCCGCCCTGTTGCAGGTAGGCGACCTGTCGACGACGCGCGGGCGCGCCTACCATTTATGGGATGGTCCGCCCCGTCTTCTCCGGGGTATAACAGCGTTGTCTCTCATCTACACGCGGAGCGACCATCATGGAAATAAAGACCGTTGGCATCGACATCGGGAAGACCTGGTTCCATCTCGTAGCCTGTAACAAGGCGGGCAACCCTCTTGTGCGACACAAGCTCAACCGCAGCAAGCTGGCGCAATTTATTGCCAACCTTCCACCATGCCTGATCGGCATGGAGGCGTGCCCGGGTTCTCAACATTTGGCGCGTGCTTTCCAGAAGCATGGGCACGAGGTCCGGCTCATCGCCCCAAAGTTCATTAAGCCGTATCTCAAGAGCCACAAGACAGACTTCAATGACGCGGCTGCCATCGCTGAGGCAGTCACCCGGCCGACGATGCGCTTCGTAACCGTGAAGTCCAACGAGCAGTTGGACATGCAGGCGATCCACCGTGTGCGCGATCGGCTCATCGGTGAGCGGACTGCCGTGATCAACCAGATCCGAGCATTCCTACTGGAATACGGTTTACCGGTGAGAGAGGGACGTGCGTCCATCGCAAAGGCTCTACCCGTGTTGCTCGATGATGCGGCCAATGGCCTCTCGGATCGTATACGACAGTTGCTTGCGCAGCTGCGCGAGCATTGGTCAGCCATCGATGCGCAAATTGCACAGTACACCCAAGAGGTTCAGCTGGCCGCGCGGCAAAGCGACGACTGCCAAAGGCTCGTTGGTATTCCCGGTATTGGGCCCTTGGGTGCTACCGCTCTCATCGCCGCCGTGGGCAACGGCGCGATGTTCCGCAAGGGTCGTGAGCTGTCGGCGTGGCTGGGCTTGGTCCCCAAACAGCACTCCACGGGCGGAAAGCCTAAACTGTTGGGCATCGGCAAACGAGGTAACTCGTATGTTCGCCGACTTCTCATCCACGGCGCTCGCTCTCTCGTGAAACACTTGCACCGGCAGAATCATGAACTCGGCGCATGGATGAACAATCTACAGAAGCGAGCTCATCGTAACGTGTTGGTCGTGGCAGTGGCAAACAAAATTGCGCGGATCGCCTGGGCCGTTTTGAACCGGCACGACGTTTACAGACCATCGGCCGCGGCGGCATCTGTGTAAACAGAACCCGCGACCCGAGTCGGAGACTTTCCCACCAGGTTCTGCAGGTGACTTCAACGAGGATGGCAGTACGGTCGACCCACACGTCCCAAGCCTGATGCAAAAAAACGGTTCCTCATGAGACCGAACCATTTGTGAGGCCAGACGTGCGCGGATCTCCATCAAGGCCAGGAACCGAGTGTTCCACAAGTAGGCCGGATACATTTAGGCAGACCGATTTGCCGCACCCTCAACGAAAGCCACTTGCAAACGCGGGGCGGACCATACATT
>JALYIG010000157.1 GCA_030775885.1 Acidobacteriota bacterium
GTCCGATGTAGATACGCGCGGGAGTCTTGACGGACTGTCGTATCGTGTAGCACTGCTCATTTGGACCTGAGGTTGCGGACATCGCCGGGACGAGCTTGTCCCCTGCAAGCCGCAGGACCCCGTCCGATGTCGCAACCAGGAGCTGGCTTGGACCGCCGAATGGGTCCTTGAAGGACCGCATGCGGAAGGCCTGGGTGGTGCCCGGAATCTTGACGAATTTGGGCCGCTTGGTCAGCGGGTCGGGGACGAGTTTGGCAATGGAATCTGTGCCGGTGGCCGACGCGCTGTAGATCGAGCCCTCGAAGCGAATGGCATTCTCGATGGGATAGGTCGAGAAAACGGAAAGAGGGGAACCGATCTCCACCCGCGTGATGCCGAAGCCGGTCCCGAGCCAGAGTGCACGGTCTCGATCCATAAAGGAGCTGAGGGTGCCGTCGTCGAGCAATCCATCTTCTTTGCCGATAATCTGACGTAACCTCCCGTCATGTTCGAGGATGACCGCGCCGCCGTCGAGCGTGTCGATACAGATGCCGCCGTCGTCGAGCAGGGAGGAGCTGTAGACAGGGTGTTGCTTGAAGAATTCATCGGCGCCGGTGGGAAAGGGGATCTGCTTCTGTCCGTCGTAGAGGCTGAGCAGTGCGCCGCGAGCGGTGACCAGGATGCGGCCATTGTCGTAGGGATAGAGAAACATCTTGCGGCTAGTCCGCCATGCGTCGCCGCCCGGGACTGGACGCAGTTCGTCACCAACGATTTCTTCAAGGCCTATACCAGTCTGCGCGGTGTAGGTATGGTCGCCGATGCGGGTGAGTGCCTGGAAGGTAGCCGGACCGTTCGAGTGCCAGGCGTGCACTGCTTTTCCATCCCAGCGGAGAAGCTCGTCGTAGGAGCGAAAGTAGTTGCCTTGCGGGGTGATGGCGATTTGCCAGAGATCGGTGAAGTTTCGATCTTTCGGCTCCATCTTGTCGACCATGGGGACGTAGTGCGTGGTGCCCATCGCGTCCGGAGCCAGGTAGCCGAAGCTGCCATTTCCTCCCACCCACACCTTACCCGAATCATCCATCGCGAGGGACCTTACGACGGACATGTTGGTGGTGATCTTGCGCCAGGTCGCGCCATCATATTCGAGAATGTCACCGCCCGAGACGCCGAAGTACAGGATGCCACGCCTGTCTTGCAGGATGGTCCAGATCTGGCCAAGGTCTTTGTATTCTTTGAATGAATGGCTCTGGAAGACGGGAACGCCGATCTCCGGCGCCTTTGCTACAGCGGAGAGGGGTGCCAGGCTGGCTTGCGGGTGCACCGGGGAGGGGAAGAGCACTGCGAAGATCGCCGGCAGCACGTATTTTCGGCAGAAGAGACGAGAGGTCAAGAGGTATCCGAAGAACCGCAGGGGCGTTTCATTTGCTTGGGGAAGAATGGGTGGAGGGGCCGGGTCCAACTGGGACAGTTCTATCATGCGGATTTGCGGCTGGCAAGACTAAGCTAAGGTTGAGATGGGTAAATGGTTGTAGGTGAAGTCCTCCCGACCGACTTGAGAGTCTATGACCCTCTCGATTCAGTTCTCAACCGTGTCGGCATTGAGGGCACGCCACAAGGGAATGTCCATTTACGGCTCGGTCCGAAGAAGTCTTAGTGCTGTATCTATTTTGTGCTGATTTTTCGAGCCTCCAGCGGCGCTTCGGGTGGGCGGTGATTCTGGCTCCTGGCGGAGAGCCTATCTGTGGAGAGGAGGGCGGAGCTGATCCGGTTGTCCGGCGGGGGAAATGGGTGTGGACCTGGAGCCGGAAGGGGATCGCAGCAGGTGAGTGGGAAGCAAGCTGGAATGGGCTGACCAACTCTGCGAAGGACTGCGGCGTGCGTGCGTGGGAGATATTTAGGTGCGCTGGACGAATGGATCGTCGCCCGGGATCCACGACGGCATGTCGTTGGTGATCTTCGTTGACCTGGGGAGCGAAGCCTTCATGCTGCACGAAGCGACGGAAGGGTTCGGAGTAACCGACCAGTCCGTTCTCGGTCATCGGAGAGACGAACATGCCACTGAGGGGATTACTTGAGGAGGCTGCGCTGACGATATAGCTCGGCAGTCGTTAGTGGCAGATACTCGCCTTGGGTGTCGATGAGAGCCTGCCCTTCACGGCTCAAGACATAGAGAAGGAACTCTTTTATACGCGGCTCGAGGGGAGTTTCGGGCGCGCGGTTGAGTTGAAAGTAGATACTCCTGGTTAGCGGATAGGTGCGATTCCGGACCGTCTGCTCGTTGCAGGAAATGAAGGGTCCGTTGGACGAGGTGGATAGCGCGAGGGACTTCACCCCCCGCTTGTTCCTGGCGTGCGCCAGGCCGGCCCACGCGATGCCATAGCGGTCGTGGGAGAGGTCGTCCATCATCTGGTCGGTGGTTCCAGCGCGTGTGGTGGCTTGTTTGGCGGAGGCCTCGACATACTGACGCAGGTTAGGATTCCACTTTGTGCCTCCATGAAATACGGTCAGCTCAAAGAAATTCGACATGCCGGTGGGAGCATAACCATAGGTCTGAATGGGCTTGTTCGCCCATTCTCCCGTGAGACCGAGCTGGCCCCAGGTGCGAATGTTCTCGCTGGCCGGCCGCGCCGGTGTGTCGACCCACTTATATCCAGAGTAGCCGCCAGTGCGTTCGGCTCCAAAGATCTGGTCGAGCTGCTTCATCGTGAGGTGGGTTAGAGGATTGTCGTTATTGACAAAGATGACCTGGGCCCAGGTGCGGCCGAGCGCCTCGTACGATCCGGTGCCCACGGTCACTTGAAACGGTCCATCATTGTTGAATACCTCCGCGAATGACAGGAACTCGGTTAGAACCGGTTCGCGACCATTGGGAGCAAGATCTGATGCACCCGCCTCCAGAGCTCCAATTGCCGCATCGCCACTCAACAGCGAATCCTGAAAGGTGATTCCGGGGTGATACTTCTTGAAGCCTGCCTCCCAGGCAGCTAACAAGCCCGCAAAGGCGCTTCCGTTATTGCGAATGACGCCGCTAACCTGTTGCGCAGGCACGTAGGTCGGAAATTCATTGAGGGAAGTACCGGGACCGCTCGTCCCGGTTTGGCCCGGAAGACCAGCGCAACTGAAGAAAAGACCACCGGCAAGGATGGAGCGGCAGATCCGCAGCAAGAGAGACCCTATCGTAGGACGGGAAAACCGGGGGAAAGCGGAAGGACGCTTCCCCCGGCGAACAGGTTGGGCTGCGCCGTCGTCAAAATATGATCTTGACAGCAAGCTGGAGTTGGCGCGAAGTTGTCGCGGTTGGGGTCGCAAGTACTCCGGCCGTGGATAACGACCCGAGCGAACCGTTGTAAAGCTGCTGATTGTTGTTGTTCGGCGGGGTGAAGTTGGTGTGATTCAGCACGTTGAACAGTTCTGCGCGGAACTGGAGATTGAAGTCTTCAGAGAATTTCTTCACATAGTTGTTCTTGAAGAGGGACATGTCGAGATCCGCGAGACCTGGACCGGTGATGACATTGCGACTGGCATTGCCGCGGAGATGTGGATTCGGCGTAGCACCGCCCGGGACAGGGAAGCAGGCGAGATTGACATACTTGAGCCCATTTTGACGGAAGTTGTGGTTAATCGGATCACAGCCGACGATACGATCCGGATAGTCCCACGGATCGGTTCCACCTTTGCCGAGCGGGTCGCCTCCGATCAGCGGAGTGAAGGGAGTGCCTGCACTCTGCTTGTAGATTCCACCTATTTGCCACCCGTTGCGTGCTGCGCCGACAAACCCGCGAAGATCCTTCTGATCGGGGACGGCATAGACTGCGCTGAGCACAAATATCTTGCCTACATCGAAGTCGGAACGTCCGTAGCTGAGGGTGGTATCGTACCAATCGAGCGACGGGACTGAGTTCCCAAACGAGTCACCCGCGATGGTGGCGGAGTTGTTGTCGAGGCTCTTGCCCCAGGTAAATGCGCCCTTGGCCGTAAGACCGAATTTCGTATTGGCTGTGAGATCGGTTTCGAGCGCGTTGTAAGAAGACTTGGCCATCCACCACAGAGCCCGTATGGTGCCAGCATTGGGGTTGATGGGAGTACCCGGAGTACTGGGCCAGAGATAGCCTTGAGCGGTCTTTGTGGGCAGAACCTGATTGGCATCTTCAACTCGGTAGGGCAGATGAAGACCTCGGGAGCCGGCGTACCCGACCGAGAGAGAGACGTTCCTAGCCAACTCGCGCTGAATACTGAAGTTCCACTGAGAGACGTAGTTGCGTTTTGGGTTTTGCTGAATGTAAGCCTGACCGAGCGCCGAGGCTTTGGCAACCAATGCATTCTGCACGTACGCAGGGCTGGCTCCTAGCTTGACCGCAGGATCGCTGGTGGCTCCAATCTCGAAATAGGGCGCACTCAGCACGGACAGTATCTCGAACTGATAGAGCAATGGCAACACGTCGTACAGTCCATAGCCGCCGCGGATTGACGTCCGGTGATTTGCAAACGGATCGTAGACGAAACCGACACGGGGCTCGAAGTTCTTAAGTGTGGGATTGTTGAAATAAGGACTTCCCAGGTGAGGTGCCGGGTCGGTGATGTTCTGCAGTACCGAGAGTTTCCCCGCCACCTCGGTCGGAACGTTGCTCATTTCGTAACGAACGCCGAGATTCAGCGTCAGGCTCGGTCTGAAGTGCCAATTGTCCTGAATGTAAGCACCGATGAAGAACTGACGAAGGTTGCGGGGACTGAGGGTGCTGGCGATTCCTGCCTGAAACTTACTGGGCGTATTTGCGATCAAAGCCGACGTGCTGCCGAAGTTAAAAAGGCCGTTGGGGTTACTCAGTGCCTTGATATTGTTCTGCAGTCGTTCGAATGCAACCCCAAACGTAAGCGTGTGCTTCCCGCGCGTGAGGAAAGCGTCGTCGTAGCCCTGAAAGGTCGTAAAGCGGAAGAGATAGGAAGGTGAGGAGCCCACACCTCCAACTACTCGAGTGAGGCCGGGTACGTTTACGCCCGGTGCGGTGCGGCCTGCGATGACCGCAAGTGTTGTATCCGATGCCAGCGGATTGAGAGCTTGCACACCGATGTTATTGGAAACGTTTTGACGGTTCAGGCCGAAGCGAATTGAGTTGAGGAAGCTCGAATTGAAGATGTGATTCTCTTCGAGGATTAGATCCTGGCGCCGGGTCTTGGAAGAATCCAGAGTAAGGAATTGAGCATCCCCGATAGTAAACGGGGTGTTATCGAACAGGTAAGTGCCGAAGACGCTATCCTTCACGGAGATATTGTGATCGATACGCGTCGTGAAGAAATTCTCTGTTGCTATCTCCTGGTTGACGAAGCTGTATTGTGCTATATCACCGGTGGTCGTCGTGTTCTGGTTGGCAATGGGAAACAGCCCAATATACTTCAGTACGGCAGGGTCTGTGACTTTGGCGCGTCCTGCGTTCGAGAGCACGTTGGCGCTTGCAGTCGTAGAGAGGTTTTGCCGAATTGCTTCAAAGTCTCCGAAGAAGAATGTGCGGTCTCTCCAAATGCGGCCACCTGCGGAACCACCATACTGGTACCGACTAAACGGCGGCGGAGTGGAACCGGTGTCGAAGTAGTTTCTTGCATCGAGAGCACTATTGCGGAAGAAGCTGTAGGCGCTGCCGTGAAGCTGATTGCTTCCACTCCGAGTTATAGCGTTAATCACGCCTCCTGAGGTTTTTCCGTACTCCGCTGAGTAGTTACTGGTCAGGACCGAGAACTGGCCAATGGCATCCACTCCAAGGTTGGTGCCAATGACTGAGCCTGGGCCGCTGTTCGCGTAGTCGTTGATGCTGATGCCATCCAGGCGATAGTTGTTCTGCGAAGGCCGTCCTCCAGAGATGGATATCTGCGCTCCAAACCCTCGATTACCACGACCTGCTCCCTGGTCGAAAGCGACTTGCGTGGAAACGCCTGCCACCCCCGGCTGCAAGGTTGAGAGATCGGTCCAACTGCGACCATTGAGCGGCAGATCCCGAACAGTCTGGCCGGTGACGACCGCCCCCATAGCCGAGGACGATAGTTCAATTGAGGGCGGTGCGTCGACGACTTCGACCTTCTGATCAATGGCGCCAACACTCAGCGAAAGCGGCAGATCGATGACATCTCCAACCGTCAGTGTGAGGTTGCTGCGCTTGGGTGCAAAGCCCGCGGTGGAAGCCGTTACCTGATAGTCGCCAGGAACCAGATTAGGCGCCGAAAATATTCCGTCTTCATTTGTCGTTACAGTACGCGTCGTGCCGGTCGCCCGATTTGTGATGTCTATTCGCGCCTTGGCGACTACGGAGCCGGAGCTATCCATAATCGTGCCGGTGATCGTGCCGCCTGCTACCTGCGCAACGATTGAAGTAGACAAGTACACTGTAAAAGCCAGCACAAGTAGGTTACGCCAGCATGATTTGACCATCTGAGCTACCTCCTGGGGGTGATTAATCTCGGAAACTGTTCCCTATTTGCAAACACGCCGCTGCCGCTCTACTCAGAGAAGCGCTCGCGAGATGGCCTGAGACGCAAACCCAACGGACTTAGTGACCAACACATTTCGATCTCTTCAAGTTAACTAAGGGTGAACTGGAAATAAAAAGTAGTTCATGTCAACTTGGCCAATCGTTCCAGCTATTGGCTCGAGCGCCGTTTCATCGATAGGGCCTCGCGTCTTTTCGGACTGATAGATGCCGGCGCGCGTTTTGCTTCGCTGCGCACTCTCGAGACGCTTAGTGTCACGCTGTTGGAGAGGATTGTCGATGCAACAAACGAGCGCGCCGGACAGCGCGAAGCTCTCGGGTGCCCTGGGATTAAGAGGGATATGTGAGAAGCCGCCCTCTGCATTTGTACGGTTTCGATCGAGACTGCCGAGGCGAGGACGTTCAGTAAAGGGGTATTGAACGAAAGCAGAATGGCGGTGTGGTTACCGTGAGATGAAAGGTGCCACCGCAGCAGGAGTTGCTCGAAGGATTCGCAGTGCGGTCGCCAGTGACACCAATGCGATTGCGATTGCGATGTTCAATAGCGTTTCCGCGGATACGAAGATTGTGGTTTCCGCGGATACGAAGATTGTGGTGTTTGAGCCGCTCGCGCGCTGTTTCTCACCCACAGATTTTGGAACAGCCGGATCGGTGAGATCCGGCCTTGATACTGAGCGGTTTAGGCGGACTTGTTCTTGGAGGCCTCTTGACCAGCGAGGAAGTGCTTGTGGGCGGAGAACCGAGGAAATGCCCATCCCCTTATCGCCCCAACCAGCCGCCATCCACCACGAGGACATGGCCAGTGATGTAGTCAGATGCGGCGGATGCGAGGAAGACGGATGCTCCGGCTACGTCGTTCGCTTCGCCCCAGCGCCCTGCGGGAATACGTTCGAGGATCTGCCCGCTGCGAACCTCGTCGGCGCGCAGGTCCGTAGTATTCGCAGTGGCGATGTAGCCAGGAGCGATCGCATTGACCTGAATGCCCTTGCCAGCCCATTCGTTGGCCAAAGCCTTTGTGACTTGAGCAACTCCACCCTTGCTCGCAGCATATGAGGCAACCCGGATGCCACCTTGAAAACTGAGCAGAGAAGCGATATTGATAATCTTTCCGGGTTGTTACGCAACATCATATCGCTTCCAGCGAGTTGAGATAGCTGAAAAACGGCAGTCAGATTGATCTGCATGACTAGCTGCCACTCTTCGAGTGAAATCCTTTCAGCGTCCTCCCGCAAGATGGTTCCGGCATTGTTGACAAGAATGTCGACTCGGCCAAACTTGGCCTTAACCTGTGCGAAAAGCTCTTCCGGAGCGGTGTCGGAGGAGAGATCGGCACCGAAAGCGGCCGCCTTGCCGCCAGCCTGCTCGATGGCTTCGACGACGGCAGTTGGCCGGCGCCGAGCGTGCGTGGCGACCGTGGCGCCAGCTTGAGCCAGTGCCGCAGCGATGGCTGCGCCCATCCCTCCGCCAGAACCGGTTACAAGCGCAATCTTATTGTCCAGGCGAAAAGAATCAAGAACGTTCATCGTAGGAGGTACTTTACTACCGCCGCCACGAGACGCCAACCTCTTGATTGCAAGCACCTCAGTTCCATCGCCGGTGGCACTCTGGAAATGATTATCGACAAAGGTTTTCTCTCAGCAGAATTCTCACTGGTGCCAAATCTCAATTGCAGTATCGACATTACTCCAAGTACAGAATTTCGGATGTTTCGTGCCGTATGTGAGGAAGGGCTTTGTCTGCCAGTATGTACAGTTCTCTTCCCCGATGACTGACCAAAGACAGCGCAAGGTTCCTAAGCAAATTCCGAGCGAGCTTAAGATTGTCTGCGCCAGTTAGTTACGCATCCATCGCACAGTAGCTTCGGATCGGGGAGACGCGGAGGATCGAATACTAGAACTTAGCGGGGCCACCGTCACCAAACGTGAATTGCGATGATCTTCGGGTTAACAACGACCGTCCCGGATATATCCATTTCCAATAAGACCTGTAGATTGCGTTCTTGCCATCCGAGTGGCGCGCTACGGGCAAGTTCGCTCAGCGCGGTTCCATCCGCTAAGAATTCACAGGCCGCCTGGGTGCCGAATTCATTGATTCCGCCGATGGCCATTTGTACCCGTTTTCGATCAGGATCAATAATTCTAGTGATCAGCGCGTAGCTGCGATCATACCGCTGCGCTGTAGTCTTTTCTGTTATCCACCTCTTCTCTGGATGAAGTCGATCGCGGATGAACCAGATCGTTCCACGCTCACCGTCTGCCGAGTCAAAGTAGAACCGCAGATTTCGATTGAGATTCATAGACCAGAGGTTGTTGAAGGCACCTATATAAATAGTGTTGGTGCCGTCCAAGGAAATATTAGGATTCTCCTGCGGCCACAGAGCCTGTGTAACCAGGCCGCGATCATCCAGCAACCCGGCAAGACTGATGACACCACGAACATCCCCGATTGAAGTGCCACCGCTGCTTGCTTTGACGATGTCTCCGGGCCGAACGACTATTGATGGCTGGTTATCTTCGAGCTTCTGCCTCAAATCGGATGAGAGCCAGTAGAGATGGGAGTCGCCAAAGCGGAGCGTGACTTTTGTCTTGTTCTGCAAATACGGCTGCCAGAACTGTTCCAGAGCACTCTTGTGGGCTACGGGCCAGAACTTCCACCCAGCCCCCACTAGCGATACTTCCGCCCATAGCTGCATGTCGTATCGGGGAGATACAACTGGAAGTCAGCCTCGCTGGAGTACCTCACAGTCCATTCTCTGCTTTTCGCGCTGGCAACCACTGAAGCGGAGTGCTCCCCACTTGTGAACTTCAGGCCCACCCCTCCGTTGAAAAGTTCCTTTCCCGAACCGAGATAGAGAATCACATCTCCGTTGTTGCGAACGGATGTCACACCATAGCTTCCCTGGAAGACGGCCGCGGCGCTTCGGTGAATCTCATTGGTACCGGTGGCGTTCAATATGAGGTCCGTTCCGTCTGTGTGCTTCACTTCAACGGCAAGAAAATCGCCGCTTATTTCGGTCGTTGCCAACTTCGCGGACTGAAGGACAGAATTTGTGCCATTGCCAAAGGGCTCGTAGATCGCGATGAAAGGGTGCGCCCAAGCCTCGCCACTCTGTGCGGACGGAGAAGACCTCAGCAGTGATCCTGCGCCGGATTCGATGCCCAGGTAGGCAAGACACTGGGAGTTTATACCAACGTCACCAGCAAGACGGGCACCGCGCAGCTTCATGGATCGGCGCGCTGGACGTATGAGGATCAACGCTGGCAGGCTCTGACTCATTTTGCGCGTGTGAACATCGTCACCGCCTGCACGACGGGAACCGCGGCACAGTGCGATACTGTCAAGGCGGCAAACCTTCAACCGGGGACTCACGAGAACAACTGGGGCATCAGCATTGGCGGACCGGTTATTATCCCCCACCTTTTCGACGGCAGACAGAAGAAACTCTTCTTCTTTTTCGGCGCTGTCCGGAATCCGTTCACCGGCGTGGCCAACGCGTCTGTCAATGTGCCGACTGTGCAGGAGCGTGGTCTGAATGGATCGAATGCGGACTTCTCCGACCTTCCAGGATGTCCTGCCGCATGCGGCGCCTACACGATCTACGATCCGCTGACTGTCAAGTCTGCAAGTTCGACCAACTACACGCGCACCGCCTTTCCGGGAAATGTGATTCCCGCTAACCGGATCAAGAATCCGATGACGGCGTTGTATAACTCTGTCCTGCCCGTACCGAACAACGGGGGAGCGGTTGGGTTGAATGGTTTGGGAAACTACACCTACAACCAGTTGCAACCGCAGATCTTTACCGCATACACTCCGCGTATCGACTATGCCTTGAGTGACTACGATCACATCTTCGCGCGCGCCTCAAAGATTCACTATTGGCAGGATACGAAAGGGTTCACAACCAATTATCTCGACGAGGCGGTAACGGATCAGGTCTCACTCATCCTCTCGGTGGGATGGACCCACGTTTTCACCCCGTCCCTGAGTATGGACAACACCATTGGATATTCGCGTTACTCGAACGGATTGCGATATCCCGGCTTCTTGCAGCATCCGGCGACATCGATTGGGCTTCCAGGCTACCTCGAGACCGAAGCGGCTGCCGCGGGACTCAACGGCCCGCCGTTGGTGCAATTCGCAGGGAGCACCAATTCTACGTATAACCAGGTCGGTGGAAACGGCTTTCCCGCTAACTATGACAAAATAGCGAACTATCGATCAGGAGTTACATTTGCCCACGGCGGCCACACGTTCAAGGCGGGGGGGGAATATCGTTTGCAGGTGGCTATCGGCACACCCCGGGGCAACATCACCGGTGTCACCAATTTCGACAACACCTTCACGCGCCAGAACAGTAATGGTACGGGCACTCCCCAACAACTGGGACTATCTTATGCGGCATACCTGTTGGGCATGCAAACCTCTTCAACGATCGATACGCAGGTGCTCTGGAAGCGCAGCAATCCGTACTACGCGCTGTGGGGCGGGGATAATTGGCGTGCGACATCGAAGTTGACCATCAATGCGGGGTTGCGCTTTGAGTATCAATTTGGACCGACGGAATCCGGCAACAGGCAGATGATGTACTTCGATCCCAACCAAACCCTTCCGACAGCCACCGATGTGAACAATGTGTACAAAGCAAACTATGCAACCTACGCAGCGGCAGTTCCAGCGGCACTGCCTGCTCCGCCCACGTCGCTCAACATCACAGGCGGCCCTGTCTATGCGGGTGTCAACGGTGTAGGCACGCGGGCCTGGGTTGACAGTTGGCGCCTGCTGCCGAGATTTGCCGTGGCCTACGCGCTGAGGCCGTCTCTCGTTATCCGCGGTGGGTATGGCCTGTTTTATGACACCAACAACGTGCTGAATCAGAACCCGGATCTTACGGGCTTTTCAGCCACGACGACCTCTACTTCCACCACCGACAATGGAGTGGGGTTGAGCGGTGACTGGGTAGGCGCAAACCCGTATACAGGCGGTGTTCCGGTAACCAATCCGTTCCCGGCTTTATCGACCGGCAATAACTTCATCCAGCCGCTCGGGTCGTCGTTGGGCGCCATGGCGGTCGCAGGAAACAGTTGGAGCTTTTATCCGAAGGATTTCGTGCCTGCGCGGCAGCAGCGCTGGAACGTCGCACTTGAAAAACAGTTCGGATCCTCCACTGTCTTGCATGTCGATTACATCGGTTCGTGGACGACAAGACTGCAAGTGAGCCAGAATCTCAACGCCGTGCCGGCCGCCTACTTTACCGGGGGCAATGTACTCAATCCCAACAATGGTGTTTTGAATGGCACGGTGAAGAACAACCCGTTCCTTTACACAAACATGAGCGACTTGGCCAGTTCCTCTCCAGTTATCTATCAAAATGTTCTGGCGCAGCGGTCGCAGTTCACGAGCTCCAACGTAAGCCTTTCCAGACTTCTTGTGCCTTACCCACAGCTTGGGACGTCGCTGACGGAATTCGCGCCGGTTGGCAATTCGAAGTTCAATGAAGTCAATGTGTCCTGGCGCCGGCGTATCTCGAACGGGCTCAGTTTCGCCATCAATTATCAGCAGAATTGGCAGAACGACCAGGACTGGTTTGCCAACTCCTTCGATACGACACCCAGTTGGGAGCCCAGCAACAACTCGCGGCCGTACCGGATTGGGGCTATCGGAACCTGGGAACTGCCGCTTGGCAAGAACAAACAGTTCGCCAACCACGGGTGGATGTCAAAAGCGTTTGGGGGATTCAAGCTCAGCAATGCTTACGAGCAGCAACCGGGGGCGCTGCTGGGCTTTGGAAACGTGATCTACACGGGATCAGATCCAAAAGACATCAAGCTGGCTCACCCTACCTACGGCAAATGGTTCAATACGGATGCTTTCGACAGAGTATCCGCAGATCAATTGGGAACATATAATCTGCGCGTATTTCCGTCGAGAGTTCCGGGTGTGCGTCAACAAGGTTTCTCACGCTTGAACTCCAACCTGGAGCGCAACATCCCGCTCACTGAGCGGGTCAATCTGAAGCTCCGGTTTGACTGCTTCGACGTATTCAACCAGACCTTGGTGGCCGCTCCAAATACAAGCCCGACCTCAGCCCAGTTTGGACAAGTCACGGGCAATGGACAGAACTTCTCACGATTCATGCAGGTTCAAGGAAGGTTCACCTTCTAAGAGCGCCATAGTCGAGCCACCTCTGGTCTGCTTACAGGGTCGGGCAGAACTATGCCCTATTTCAGGACGTTCAAGCTGGAGCACAAACATGCCTTATCACTGGATCATCAAGATGGTGCGCGTCGCACTGTACTCGTTCTGCATCGTGGCGACGACCACTTCTGTCAAGAAAATACTCCAAGGATGTCATGCATGAAACTCTCCACCGTTCTCGTCTCTACCTTGTCGTTTCTCGCAGCCGGCTTTCCCCTTCTTTCCCAGACGGTTAATCTGAAGATCGCTACGGCAAATTCCGTCGCCCCTGTCAGCCCGACTCTCTACGGCCTAATGACGGAGGAGATCAACTACTCCTACGACGGTGGCCTCTACGCGGAGATGGTTCGCAACCGCTCCTTCAGCAACTCCTGGCAGGCTTTCGCGAACTGGTCCCTCGTCCGAACCACCAAGGCTCAGATCACGGAGGAGGACGATCGTACGACGGGTCCCAGCACTGCCCTTCCGCATAGCATCAAGCTCACCATTGCGCAGGCTTCACAAGGCAACGAAGCCGGCCTCGCCAACGACGGCTACTGGGGCATGGCCATTCGGCCCTTAACTGCCTACCAGGGCTCGTTCTATGCCAAAGCGCAGGGGGGCGGCGCCGCACGCGCCCGGCTCATCGCCGATGATACCGGTGCCGTCCTCGCAGAGGCCACCATTGACGTCAAGGATGGAGGTTGGCAGCCCTATCACTACACTCTCCACACCGGCAGTTTCGTCACATCGACAGCGGCCAATCACCTCGAGATTACCTTCGCCCAACCAGGCACTTTTTGGCTCCAACTCGTCTCGCTCTTTCCACCCACTTATCACGACCGTCCCAATGGAAACCGGCCTGATCTGATGGAGATGATGGCCGCCATGAAGCCTCGCTTCCTGCGCCTGCCCGGTGGCAATTATCTTGAAGGAGATACATTCAAGGAGCGATTCGACTGGAAGTCGACCGTCGGCCCGCTCGTCGACCGTCCCATGCACCGCAGTCCGTGGAACTACCAATCTACCGACGGGATGGGACTGTTGGAGTTCCTCGAATGGACGGAGGACCTGAAGATCGAACCCATCCTCGCCGTCTTTGCTGGCTATTCACTCAAGGGAGAACACGTCGTCGGCAAGGACCTCGAACCTTTCGTTCAGGAAGCCCTCGACGAAATCGAATATGTTACCGGCGATACGTCCACACCGTGGGGTACGGTTCGCGCCAAAGATGGACATCCGGCGCCGTTTCCTCTCCACTACATCGAGATCGGCAACGAGGACAACTTCGACAAATCCGGTAGCTACAATGACCGTTTTGCCCAGTTCAGCATGGCCATCCGCGCGAAATATCCGCAGTATAAATTGATCGCCACGATGCCCGTAAAGAAGGGCGATCCAGACCTTGTCGACGACCACTACTACAGGAAGCCGGATGAGTTCTTTGCCATGGCTCACACGTACGACAACGCGCCGCGCAACGGGCCGAAAATCTTCGTCGGTGAGTGGGCCACGCGCACCGGTTCACCTACACCGGACTTCGGCGCGGCCCTGGGCGACGCTGCCTGGATGACCGGCATGGAGCGCAACAGCGACCTCATCCTTATCTCCAGCTATGCTCCGCTCTTCGTCAACATCAATCCCGGCGGTATGCAGTGGTCTCCGGACCTCATTGGTTACGACGCCGAAAAGGCTTACGCCTCACCGTCCTACTGGGCGCAGTTGCTGTTTGCTAATCACATTGGCGACCACACCGTGGAGTCAACCGCAGCAAACGCGCCGCCGCTCCTTTTCTGGTCCGCGACAGTCTCCACGCAGGAGAAAATCTTGCATCTTAAACTCGTTAACACCTCGGCGAATCCGCAAAACCTCGCCCTCGACATTCCCAGCGCGAGCGGCGAGGCGATCATGTACTCGCTCCACGCAGCCACGCGCTGGGCCACTAACAGCATCCAATATCCCGAAGCCATCAAACCCGTGACCGCCAAGCTTGAGACCTCAACCCACGGGTGGCAGCACACGATGCCCGGCAACTCGATCGAAGTCATCGACATTCCGATACGCTAATCGCCGAGGCTCATCCATGATGTGCATGTCAGAACGTTCACAATACGTCGGTGCCAGAAGGCGTATTTTGAGGCTCATCGCAATGGCGATTCTGGCTGCTTCGGCGATGCGAGGGACAGGGCAAAAACAGGACACGCGATTGACAGAAATTGCGCGGAAGCACTTTGGAGCGGACGCGCCCTGGTACGTTCGTAACATTCCCTTCCTGGAGATCGACGATCCAGAGATTGAGGCGGTTTATTACTATCGCTGGCAGATTTACCGTTCGCATATCCGGGAGATCGGTGCGCAAGGGACAGCGGTCCTGGAATTCCTTCCCGATGTTCCCTGGGCTCGCAAACCGTGGACCGATCTTAACGACTCGAGTTCCTTTCACCTGATGGAAGGCCGCTGGTTGCGCCACCCGGCCGTGGTCAACAGCCTGATCGATCACCTCTACGCCGGGGGAGGCAATGACCGGCATTTCTCCGAGGCTGTTGCGGCGGCATCGGAGGCAGCAGTGGAGGTCACAGGCGATCGGGCCGCCCTGCAACGGAACTTCGACGCCATGCGGCAAACTTACGATTTGTGGGACGATCACTTCGATGCGAAGCGGAATCTCTACTGGATTGAGCCTATCGCCGACGCGACTGAATACACGATCTCTTCCATCGACGCCTCGGGCGCTGGCTTTGAGGAGCATCCCGATCCGAACCCCTCCAGGAATGGCTTTCTGCAAGGATTCGCCTATCGCGCCTCGATCAATACCTATCAGTACGGCAACGCCTTGGCTATTGCGCGGGTCGCAGAGAGCGTGGGCAGATCAGACATTGCAAGCGAGTACAAGGAAAAAGCCTCGCGCCTTCAGAAGGCGACAGTTTCGCAGTTATGGAACGTCGATCTCACGCACTTCACCGATCGCTATCAGCGATCTACACCTTATGTGAAAGAAGGTGAATTCATCCGTGGCCGCGAACTCGTGGGATATCTGCCCTGGCTTTATGAGATGACGCCAAAGGAACCGGCTGAATCGGCAAGGTACGGCATAGCCTGGAAACACATTCTTTCCCACGATGAACTACTCGGGGATGCGGGACTCCGGACTGCCGAGCCTTCTTACCCTCGTTACATGACACAATATCGCTTTGAAGGCGCCCGCGCCGAGTGTCAGTGGAATGGACCGTCATGGCCGTTCCAGACATCGCAACTCCTCACCGGACTAGCGAACCTGTTGGATGACTACCCTGCCCAGAGCGTCATTGGCCCCGCAGACTATCTTCGCTTTCTCAGGCAATACACCCATCAGCATTATCTATCGCCCGAGCATCTTGACCTGCAGGAGGATTACAACCCGGATGCGGGTGGTCCGATCGTGGGTCTGGACCGGTCTCATCACTACGAACACTCGACGTATGTGGATCTCATCCTGAGTGGACTCATTGGTATTCGTCCGCGGAGCGATGAAATGCTTGAGATCTCGCCTCTGCTTCCTGGAGCGAACAGCACGGATCGTCCCATTCACTACTTTGCGCTGTTTGGTGTGATGTACCACGGGCACGATGTATCCATCATCTACGATGAGTCGGGACGCCGGTACGGTCGAGGTAAGGGGCTCTCGGTGATCGTGGATGGAGAACGCGCGAGCGGCCCTGCCCCGCTTCAACGTATCCTAGTCCCGCTCAAGCCGTTGGCCGCCTCGCGACTGCCTTCCAGCCAGGGAATGCCCGAGGACCTAGTTGTCAACCTAGGGACTGCGGACGGGCCGCAAGCCAACGCCTCGTCTGCCACCTCCCCGGCAGCGATCAAGCAAGCCATCGACGGTCGTCTTTGGTTCTTCTCCGAAGTTGCGAACGGCTGGACGCCGGCCTTGGATCAGGCTGGCAATGAGAGCTGGTGGTCTGTCACGATACCCCAAAAGCGTCGGGTCGGATCGATCGAAATTTACTTCCTGGACACGGGCACGTTTCACGCGCCGAAGTCCTACCAGATTCAGTATGAGACTGATAGCAGATGGATCGATGTACTCAATCCAACCAGCTTCCCTAGAACGGTGATCGGCAATGGCCGGAATCAGATCAACTTCCCGCCCGTCGAAACGGACGGTTTGCGGTTGCTTCTTCCGGGAAGCGCTGCCGGAACCCAACTACGGCTCATTGAGTTCGAAGCATTTCAGCAGCCCCGGCCATAAACCGGATATGGAGAGGATAAAAAAGATGAAAGGAAAAGGCTTGACGCGCCGAGAGCTTAGACATGGGCATGTTCTGGTGCATGTTAGCTTGCCGCTTTAGTGCAACCCAGTGCGGTTCTCTGCGTACGCTGTGTACCATGTACGTTATTGATATAAGGCTGCTTACTATAGACCTGTCGGTTTATGCAGCGTAGGGCAAAGGTGGTTAGGCGGACTCATAATCCGCCGAGGACACCCTCATGGGGTTCGATTCCCACTCCCGGCACCAAGTAAACCACGAAAAACCTTTACTCTTTAGAAGTTTGCGCGAAGACCCATCTGGATCTGGCGCGGGCTGTTTCCCTGGGTCTTGGTAGTCCCCCAATTCGAGGCACTTTGCAGGCTGAAGCTGGGGTTGGAGAAGTCAAGGTGGTTCATTACGTTCGTGATGACGCCGGTGAACTCCATGCTTACCTTTTCGTACACAACAAGCTTCTTGTTGACGCTGAGGTCAACGTTGAGATATCCAAGACCGCTGATCCGGCCGCCGCCGCCGCTTCGGCTATCGAGGCCAAGCAACAGGGGACGGACGCCGTCAAAGACGGCGACAGGATTATTGAAGAAGTTGACGTTGCCTTTTGAGTTGGTTCCGACCGCGACGCCAAGGGGATCAGGGCCTCCGGAGACATTTCGATATGTCTGGGGACGACCGATTGACGGTGGCGTGGTAAAGACGCAATTCTCATTCGAGTCAGTAAAAGTGGCGCCATCTTCACCACCGAAATTCTGACCGTTGTTGTTCGTGACACACTGGAGCGGCTGACCTGTGCCCGCTGTGAAGACAGGGGAGAGTGACCATCCGCCCGCGAGCCGGCCGATGATACCGTTCTGAGCACCGTAGTAAGGCAGCCGATAGACAATGAAAGTGTTGAAGATGACCTTTTGATCGAAGCTTTGACGTCCGTACTGCTCGCGGAGATTGAAGCTATCCACGGCCGCAATCGAACTGGTGGACTGGTTGTAGGCGTTCAGACCCAGGGCTTTGCTGATGGTTAGATTCTCCTGAAAGGTTAGACCGTGGAAGTCACTTGCCTTGAAGGAGACGTAACCGCCGTGGTAGTTGCTATAGCCGTTGGCCGTGCCGATACTCAATCCCGTCACGATCTGGCCTGCGCCACCGTAG
>JALYIG010000158.1 GCA_030775885.1 Acidobacteriota bacterium
CGCCGACCGCATGGTGATGGACTACACCACCAAAGGCTACATCCCTGCGGCAGGCGGCACATCCAGCGAAATCCGTCCACCCAACTGATCGATACCGGCTTCCAGGTCGTATCGACATATACAGGCCACTTCGGCGATCGATCCCTGAAAGAAGGCCCGTCATCCTGAACGGAGTCGAAGGAGCCCGTCGAAGCGTGTCGTGCGTGGACCTCTTACCCTTTTCAAACAGAATTTCGCTATTCGCGTCCTGTCTCTAACCTTCATTGTAAAAAGTCAGCGCCCGACCAGGTATCTGTTTGGAACATTCCTGATTTCCGGTTCTGTGCCGTACATCCTGCGGTAGAGGTACTGAAGATTGCTGTATACATCTTCTTCTCGTCGATGGAATTGACGATATAGTCCGCACTGAGCGTAGGAGACCGGCGTTACATCATAGAGAACTGTTTCCCAGCTCATGGCTTCTCCCCATAGCAGGGATTTCACCTGAGCGCGCAGGTTCGCTCCCGCTTCTACAAGAAGCTCCATCACAGGACGGCAGTAGTTTAGAATGCCGTTCACTGCATGAAAGATCGGTGTTTGAGCGCCCATCCCGACCAAATCACAGTCCGCAGCAGCATTTACGTCTGCGCCGTTCTCAAGCAAAACACGCGCGCACCTCACGGAGTTGAATTCCGCACAGATGTGCAGAGCCGTGACGCCTCGACAAGAAGTGAATGCGCCCAGCATATCCAGTTTCCGATGAACGCACTGCGGATTGTCCGTCACGAGACGGAGCAATTTTGAGGAGTCGTCCAGAAGCACGGCTTCGAGCAGGGGGTCGCTAATGCTGGCTCCGGCACTGAGCATCACCCGAAGGCAGTCCGCAAACCGTGGCGAGCGAAGGTACGTCGCAATCAGGTGATCTATCGGCCTCTTGCCCTGGATCAGATCGACGGGGCTAACACCGTCTGTAAGTGCCTTCTGAATACTTTCCGGGGAGTGAACCTCAAACGCTTCCAAGAGACCAGAATCTGGCATAGTCCCTCCATTTCCCGCATTCTGCACCCTGGCGGCCTATCAAACAAAAGGATTCGGACGCAGAACGCGGCCCATAAGCCAGATTAATACTCAAAACGCTAATGCAAGTCCGCTTGTGGAAAAGTGATCTTGCGCTCCGAATGGACGGAAAACAGACACATCTCACGTTTGACACGAGATCGACGTTCCCACCGTCAACCGCAATCTCAGTATTTGCGGGCTGATTAAACTTCAACGACAGTGTCGAATCTTTTCTTGAACCCATTTTTTCAACAACATAGCGCCGAAATCCAGCCTGGACGCTTGACACCCGGCGTATACTTAAAAGTTAGGAAGAGACAGAATCCGCCAGCCTCAGGATTGTGTGTCCTGCAAACTTCAAAGAAACGCAACTCCAGTGTTTTGAGTATTTTGCAAATCATCTCGTTCGTTTTCAATATTTTGCAAATTACCAAAACCGCTAAGTCGTTTGTTTGGAAGATTATGCATAATTTTGATACCCCGGGGGGGTAGATCATGTCAGTGTGGTGCATTACGAAATTCGGTCAACCACGATGTCTAAGTAGCTGCCCGCATCCAAAGGCCGCTCAAGAGTCTGTTTTGCTTAACGGCAAGCCGTGCGACAACGGCCGCACTTGCAATCCGGTCAGGCTTTCTGACCAGAGGCGCATGCCACTAGCGGCCGTTTGGGGCGGGCACCATCACGGCGCTGGGATCGACCTTGGGAATGCCGAAGTGGCCGCTGAGGTGGAGCAGGTCCAGAGGTCGCAGGTCGCCCGCCACCTGGATCAGGTTCATGTCCTTGCTGCCGCGGGTCAGAACGGTCACATGGTCGATGTCATGCCCGCTAAAGTGCAGCCAGACATCGGTAATCATGGTCCGCGGCTGGGCCTCGTTTGCGGTGGTCTGGTTGCCGTTCACCAAATGCTTCCATCCGGCGCGGTGGTACGAGTCGGCGATGAAGGCCATCGTCTCCGGCGTATAGAACGCGGGTTCCTTATAGCGATAGCTGTCGAAGCTGATGCTGGTGAGCGCTGCGGCTGCGCGTTCGGTATCCATGCCTCCCTGCTCGAGCATGTTCTGCGCCATTTGGATCATCGAGCGGTCGAAGACCACGCCCGTGTGCGTGGCTGGCTGGTCGGCCAAATTGTTCAGGCTGTCGGTAACACCGGCGGGCACGACCGCATCCGGCGGCGCTGCCTGGGCAGCAACTGCAACCGTGCAAAGACCGGCGCCGGCTACCAGCGCCAAGACGAATGTGCGCAAGCGAGGAAGAAAGCTCATGGCCGCAAATCTCCTACTGGGTTTGACACGGTTGCGGCGCAGGAGTTACCCGGCAGGCAGCGATTTCTACTCGGCCGCCTTGGGAGCGAAGTATCCCGTGTGCGCGCGTACGTGGTAACGCCGGTCATTGGCCTGCAGGTAAATCGTGCGGAAGGCGCCATCCTGCTTGAATTCAGCGGGCCTGTACTCCAGCAGATATTGGCTGCGCAGCTCTTCCTCAATGCCCGAGAAGCCAGCCGCAACGTCCTCTATCCGCGTGGGATAGAAGGCGCGGCCGCCGGTCGCGTTGGCGATTGCCTGGAGAATGTCGTCGCCCTTGTCCTTGCTCGGGCTGACATTGGTGCTGATGGCGTAAACGGTGGTCTCGGAACGCTGGCACTCCTTGATTGCGTCCGATTCC
>JALYIG010000159.1 GCA_030775885.1 Acidobacteriota bacterium
CTGCGGGGATTGATTCGGCATGGGGTTCCGTTGGATGGGGCGGCCGATCACGGTGTGAGCCAGGCGTTGTATCTGCGCGATCCCGACGAGAATGGCGTGGAGCTGTACTGGGACCGGCCGAAGGAAATGTGGCCTCGCAACCAGGACGGCGGGCTTGCGATGTATACGCGGGCTCTGGATCTGGAGGCTCTGCTGGCAGACGCGGATGATGTGGTCGATCCGGCGCCGAGGGTGGGCGAAGGGCCGAAGGATCTGGGATAGGGCTGGCGGTATGAGGGAATTAAAAAAGTTCGCTAGAGGAGCAGCCAAAATCATAGGGGGCGTGGCCGGACTCGTGTTCCTTCGTGCTCCGTTTACCAATACGGGCTGGGTACTCACGGCTAGTTCGATTGCCGTTGGGCTTGTATGTGTCGGAGCCTATGCGTGGGCCGATTCTGAAGAAGATGAAACCGAAACCTCAAATTGAGATACTAACTGGCAAAGTCCCAGGAGATGAAGGCAGGATGGGGCATGCTAAAATCGACCGTTGCGCGGGATTGGCGATGGAATGCGGCCTGGGACGATCGGACTCGCTCAATCGGCTAATTCGCTAAATTAAGACTCAGAGGGAAGCATCATGTCCGGGCATTCGAAATGGGCAACAATCAAGCATAAGAAGGGCGCGACCGACGCCAAGCGCGGGAAGATTTTCACGCAGCTGATCAAGGAAATCACCATTGCAGCGAAGGGCGGCGGTGGCGATCCGGACGGCAACCCGCGGCTGCGGACGGCGATCCTCGCAGCCAAGGCGGAGAATATGCCGGGTGAGAATATCAAGCGGGCGATCCAGCGCGGAACGGGCGAGCTTGAGGGCTTGAGCTACGAAGAGATTCTGTACGAGGGCTACGGGCCGGGCGGCGTGGCGATCATGGTGCAGGTGCTGACGGACAACAAGAATCGCGCGGTGAGCGAGATTCGGCACGCGTTCTCGAAGAACAATGGGAATCTGGGCGAGTCGGGTTCGGTGGGCTACCTGTTTTCGAAGAAGGGACTGATCATTGTCGAGAAGGCCGCGGTGAACGAAGACAAGTTGACCGAGCTTGCGCTGGAGGCGGGAGCGGACGACCTTTCTGACGAAGGCGAGACGTGGGAAGTGATCACGGGGCCGAAGGAGTATGACGCGGTTCTGGAGGCGATCAAGACGGCGGGGATCACTCCGCTGCACTCCGAAGTGACGATGATCGCGTCGACGTACCAGAAGCTGGAGGGCACTCAGGCGACCGCGATGATGCGGCTGCTGGAGACCCTGGAAGAGCTGGACGATACGCAGAATGTGTACACGAACTTCGATATGGATGAGGTTCCGGTAGCGAGCTGATTGCAGGGCGTCGGAGGTTTCTTAGAGGTAAGAGGAGCCGCCGGAGCGCCGGCGGCTTTCTTCTGTGCGGATTTCAAAATTTGAGCTGAGGCAGCAGGGAACGGAGTGGTCATTTGCGTCGTGTGAGGGTTGCGTTGAGTGTGGCGCTGGTTTTGATGACGGGGATTGCGGCTGCTCAAACGGGCGCGGGGGCAACTGCTCCGGTTGCGATGACCACGTTGGCGAAAACGAATCCTGTGCAACAGGACGAGATGCCGTGGAATTTCGCTGTGCTGACGCAGGGCGGATTCGGCGTTACGCAGGACCGAGGAAACTTCGGCTTTTTTATGGCGGGCGTGCATGCGGGAAAAGTTTTGACTCCGATGGTTGGACACGGGCTGCTGCGAGGGAATTTCGAGTACGGGGTTGAGGTATTTCCGTTCTGGCAGGGGTATACGCCGACGATGCTGCGGCAGAATTGCGTATTGCTGCCCGTGCCTACTCCTGCGGGGCAGACGGTGGTCTCGTGCTCGGTGCCATTCAAGATTGGCGGGACGTTTACGGGTGTGAGTATTACGCCGGCAGTGCTGCGCTGGAATTTTGCGGGGACGGCACACTGGTCGCCATGGGTGCAGGGGGCAGGCGGAGTGATTTGGACGAACCATAAGTATCCGGCATTCGGCGGGGAGCCGGTGAACAATGGCGGGGTGAGCATCGGCTCGGTGGGGGATAATGGGGCGAACGACGATACGAGCGTGTGGAACTTTACGCCGCAGTTCGGTGTGGGGGTGCACTACTTTACGAGCGTGCACCGCTCGATTGATTTTGGGGCCAATGCGATTCATATTTCGAGTGCATCGCTTGGGGACAGGAATCCGGGGGTAAATGCGAGCGTGCAATTTACTCTTGGGTATAGCTGGTGGAAGTGAAGCGATGATGTCAGACGTTAATCCGGATGCGGTGATTGAGTGCGTGCCGAATTTTTCTGAAGGTACGGATGCCGTGAAGGTCGGGCAGATTGTGGCGGCGATGCGGGTGGAGGGGGTTCATCTGCTGGACTGGTCAATGGACGCCGCGCATAACCGGTCGGTAGTAACGATTGCGGGAAGGCCGGCTGCGGTGATGGAGTCGGTGGTGCGGGGCGTGGGACGCGCAGCCCAGTTGATCGATTTGACGCGACAGAATGGAGTTCATCCGCGGATTGGCGCAGCGGACGTGGTGCCGTTTGTTCCGGTGACCGGCTTCTCGCTGGCGCAGTGTGCGATGCTCGCGCGGCAGGCGGGTATGGATATCTGGCGGCGGTTTGGCGTGCCGGTGTATTTCTACGAAGCTGCGGCGGCGCGGCCGGACCGGGTCAACCTGGAGGATGTGCGGCGAGGCCAGTTTGAGGGGCTGCGTGATTCGGTGGGGAAGGATGCGGGCCGGCGGCCGGATGTGGGCGGGCCGGATCTGCATCGGACGGCAGGGGCGACGGCAGTGGGCGCTCGACGCTTTCTGATTGCGTACAACATTTTTCTGGCTTCTCCCAAGGCGGGTGAGGGAGCGACGCTGCCGGCAGCCGCGCAGCAGGAGATCGCGGCGGCACGGGCGATTGCGCGTGCGATTCGCGCGTCGGCGGGCGGACTCCATGGAGTGAAGGCGATTGGCGTGAGCGTAAACGGACGCGCGCAAGTGAGCATGAACATCACGGATTTTCGCGAGACGCCGATGAAGCAGATTCATATGGCGGTGCGGGAACTGGCGCGGAACCATGGAGCGATTGCGACTGAGGGCGAGATTATCGGGCTGATTCCGCAAGACGCGTATGAGCCGGATGCGGACTGGGTGCGCGAGATTCCGGGCTTCGACCCGGAGGCGAAGGTGCTGGAACGAAGGCTGGAACATCCATTGCCGTGGCCTGCGGGATGAGGATTTTGGAACGCGCACGGAAAACAATAGAGATGGCGTAGACCTTCGTATCTTCGAAGCGTCCAAAGCACAGGTTCCTACTTGCTTCCGGCGTTAAATAAGGGAACAATGGTTCTATTCGCCTTGCCGAAGCAATTGCGGCGAGGTCGAAGCGAGAACGATTCAATCGATGCACTGGAGATTTACTTTGAGCAATTTGTTATCCCTATCTGACTTTCAATCGAGCTTCACGCGCCGTGGCGCGCTTGGCTTTGCAATTGCGGCTCTGATGGCAGTCTCCGCTCCTCTGGCTCAGGCAGCACAGCTTTCGAACGACGCGAAGTCTTCCATTCCACACGACGTGCAGCAGATCATCGTGGTGGATTACCGCGCGATGCAGAACTCCTCCGCGGCGATGAGCCTGAAGGATCGCGTGATGCCGCCGGAGCTGAAGCGGCTGGAGTCGGCTCTGGTGAGTTCGGGGCTGAAGGTGGACCAGGATGCGGACACGCTGGCGTTCGCGGCGTTCCGGGCTCCGAATCCGGATGGCAAGGGCAGCCAGATCGACCGGATTGTCGGGATCGCGCAGGGACAGTTTCGCACGGCCAATATCATGGCGGGCTTTGCCAAGTCGAAGACGAGGCCGCGTTTGCTGCGCAACAATAGCATCTACCCGATGGGTACGACCGGGATGAGCGTGGTGTTTCTGAACCAGACGACGATGGTGTTCGGCGATAAGGATTCGATCAATGCGGCGCTGGACTCCCGCGACGGCCTTGCTCCGAACTTCATGACGGACAGCGAGTTGACGGGTAACATGGCCGCGGTGGACAGCCACGCGGTATGGAGCCTGCTGGACGCGAAGGGCACGCAGACGATGATGAAGAGCGTGCTGGGCGTGGCGTCACAACTTGCGGACTACGATACGGTGAGGAACCGAATGAAGGGCTCGCATTACACGATGGACTTCTCCAACGGTGTAAAGTTCGCGATGGCCGTGAATATGTCGGACACGATTACCGCAGCGACCTGCGCGACGCTGCTGAAGGGCGTGTCGCTGCTGAAGAAGCAGCAGGGAACTCCGCTGGAAAAGACGGCGCTGGATGCGACGTCGATTGACTCGAGCTCGGGCACGCTGACGGTGGACTACTCGTCGTCGGACAGCGAGTTTGCCAGCCTGCTGACGTCGCCGCTGTTCCAGTCGGTGGTCAAATAAGGATTGGCGAGTGGGGTTTGCGGGCGGCCGGGTCATTTGATCCGGCCGCTCTTTTACGTTGTGAGGATTACGACAAAGGTCGAATTGTCGAATGAGTAGACTCTGCGCATGCAGGACGCAAAGGATTGGGGTGTGCAGTTCGGTGCCCGGCGGATGGTAGGGACGGAGAGATTGGCCTCGGCACCGATTCGTTTCTTCCAGCCGCCTGCGATCATGTTGCACAACTCGCCGACTGCGTCGCCGACCATAGTGGCGTCCCAAACGCCCGGCCCGGGACCGAGGAACGCGCCGGTAAGTTGCTGGGCGGACGGTGAAGCGATCTCGACAACACATTGTGCTTCCAGCGCGCCGGAAAAATTGATGCAGGCGGTGATGTCGATGGGGATGACTGATGGCTCGACAGCGGATCGGGCGGTGGACTGGAAGAGGGGCTGGCAGCTTCGTTCAAGCATGCTCTGGAAGACTTCCTCGACGGCATGGTCCATCACAAGCAGCCAGACGTCACCTGCATTGGAAGGAGCGATCATTGCGCGTTTCCGATCCTCTTGTCGACGGAGCCAGTGGACCGAAGCGCGGGCGCGGCACGGGGGTAAGCGTGTGTCAGGGAGATAACGCTGGCATGCATCTGTTCCAGGGTGAATGGTTTGGAGATGTAACCCTGGGCTCCTGCGGCGATGGCGCGGAGCAGGTGGGGATCGGTGGCGTCGGCGGTAATCATGACGACGGGTACGCCGGGGGCGAGATCGCGGCGCGGCTTTTCGATGAGGAAGCCCAGACCGTCCATGACAGGCATATGAACGTCGCAGAGGATGAGGTCGAGGGGCTGCTCGGAGGTTTGTTCGAGGACGGCGAGGGCTTCGAGGCCGTTAGCGGCTTCAAGGACTTCGGCGAGATCGGGGGCCGAGTGACGAAGGGCCCTTTCGACGATCCTCCTCATTACGGCTGAATCATCGACGATCAGAACTCTCATGCGCATGCTCCAGCGAATTCGCTGGAGGGTTTATCGGCTAAGTTGCGTGCTACATGACGGATACACTCGGACGGAGGGTTAGAGCCGGTTCTCTAAAGGTTTAGAGGAGCCACGAAAAAGCAACTACCGAGATTCTGGACTTCGTCCAGAATGACGACCTCAATCAGAATGACGTCTTCAGAATGACGCCTTCCAATAGCCTGATAGCTTGGGGGAATTTGCTCTAGTCCTTGGGGAACGGGACGAATTTCGCAGAGCAACCCGGCAGGTTGCCGTTGGTCTCTTTGCCGCCGACCGTGGAGTCATCGCCGGTGAAGATGAGGTTGACGGGGCCGGGGCCGAAGGTGATGTCGGTGTGAATCGCCTGGGGCTTATAGCGGGTGGGGCTGTCGAGCGTGAGGACTCCGTCGAGGCGAACGGCGATGCGATGCGTGTTGTCGAAACCGTTGAACTGGATCTTGCCGCCGCCAGTGATGCGCACGTTGTGGAGGTTGATGCCCTGGTAGACGGGGAGCTGCTCGACGCCCTTTCCGGGGAAGGAGTAGGTGGTGTCCAGCAGGATGGGGTACTTGGAGTCGCGGATGCAGACGTCGTTGTAGAGGACGTCTTCTACCAGGCCGCCCTTGGTGGGGTTGGACTTGATGCGAATGCCGTTGTCGGAACCGTCGAGCGAGAGGTCGTCGATGCTGACGCCGCTGACACCGCCGTTGGTCTCGCTGCCGATGGACATGCCGTGGCCCCAATAGAAGTGGTTGTGGCTAATGGTAATGTGCGTGGTGGGACCGTCGCCGGCCTTGATGGCGATGTTGTCGTCGCCATCGCGAATGAAGGAATGGGTGATGGTGATGTTTTTCGACTGGGCGGGGTCGATGCCGTCGGTATTGCGTGCGGATTTCGGGGTATCGATTTTGATGCCCCAGACGGTGAGGCCGTCGCCGCGGTGGAAGGAGACGTGGAAGTAGGGCGAGTTGCGCAGCGTGATGCGGTAAAGGGTGAAGTCGTCGGTGAGGTCGGTGTCGATGAGGCGGGGGACCTGCTGGCGGGCGCCGCCGAGTTGGCCTGCATCGCGTGCCTCCTCGCCGAGGTCCCACCAGGACTTGGAGGAGATTTTGCCATCGAGGAAGATGCGCGCGCCGCCCTGACCGTCAATGACGCCCTCGCCCATGATGCCGGAGCCAGTCGCGCTTTTGGCCATGATGAGGGGCTTGCATCCGGCTCCGGATAGGTCGTTGACTATGCCGCAGGAGCCAGGGGTGAAGGCGTAGTACTCAGGATTACGTGTGGCGTAAAGGGTGACGCCTTTGTCGATGAGGAGTGTGACGCCGGGGCGGAGGACGATGGGGCCGGACAGAAATGCGGTGCTGGCGATGGTGGCTGCGAGTTCTACGGCTTGGCCCTTGTCGCACGTGTTGATGGCCTGCTGCAGGCGTGCTGTATCCAGGATCGCGTCGGGGTTACCCGCCAGGCTGGCGCGGAGTTCGATCTCGCCGCTGGTGGCCGAGGTGACTGTGAGAGCGGCTTTCAACACGGTACATGCCGGAGGAATGACGGGCTCTTTGACGGTGCGCGTGTCCTGCGCGCTGAGGTGCGCTGTTACCGGTGCAAATGCGAGCGCGATCGAGAGTGCTGTCCTGCGGCAAATTGCGAAGTTCTGAACCCGAGCCATGCGAACCTTTCCGACCTGGATCAGTTTAGACAGTAATCGCGTCAGAGTGGGCGGCGATTTCGGCAAGCCAGCCGGGCCCTATAATCGGGGCGAGGGACGGGATGACATCGGGGCTGAAGTTTCTGTGGACGGCGACGCGCGGGCATCGGCTGCGACCGTGGCGAAGCGAATACCTTAAGTGGCGGCTGGAGACGTTTACAGGGAAGCACGCCGATGAAGTACGAGCGCGCGACTTTTGGCAGTTTCTGGTCTCGGAGCGAAGGCAGTTGCTGCGCTTTCTGCGATGGCTTTCCGAGATGAGTTCGTATGCGAACGAATCGAACAAGTCTTGAAGTTAAATTGCGGGCTGGGCAATAAAGGATGAGAGTCAGATCGCGGCGGGAC
>JALYIG010000160.1 GCA_030775885.1 Acidobacteriota bacterium
TAGCGGCCTCGATCCAGGCGACGCGCGTGTGCGAGTACATGCGGGTGGCGTTGGAAGGTCTTGTTGAAGCATTGGAGACCGAGCCGGGCAGGGCAGTGAGGAGCATTGAGGTACTGCCGGAGTTGGAACGGCAACAGGTTCTGTATGAGTGGAACCAGACGGCGGTGGAGTATCCGCTGGATAAGTGTGTTCACGAGTTGTTTGAGGAGCAGGCAGCCCAGACTCCGGCCGCGGTGGCGGTGGTGTATGGGGAAGCGTCTCTGAGTTATGGGGAACTGAACCGGCGGGCGAATCAGCTGGCGCGCTATCTTTGCGAATCTCGCACAGGCGTCGAGGGTAATGTCGGCGTCTGTATGGACGGCATCGAAACGATTGTCGCGCTATTGGGCGTCCTCAAAGCAGGAGCTGCATATGTGCCACTGGATCCGACTTATCCAGAAGAGCTTTTAGGCTTCATGCTTCGGGATGCCCGTATCCAGATAATCCTGACGGTGCAGCAACTTTCGCCCTCTTTGCCGAAGGATATATGTCGAATTATCAGCCTAGATTCCGATTGGACAGAAATATCCGAAGATGAGGAGGTAGCACTGAAGAAACCTACAGCCGAGAGTTGTGCGTACATTATCTACACGTCCGGATCGACAGGAGTTCGCAAAGGAGTGGTCGTTCCTCACCGGGGTGTATGCAATGTCATCCGTTGGATGGCTGCTGAATTTGAAGTTGTTCATAGTGACATCGTCGTGCAAAAAAGTTCCTTCTGTTTTGACAATTCAGTTTGGGAAACGTTCTTGCCTCTTTGCACAGGAGCGAAGCTCGTAATGGCTCCGCCTCAAGCATATCTAGACACTGCCGATATCGTACAACTGATAACAGAGCATAATGTTACGATCACTCATTTCGTTCCGACGATGCTGGGCATTTTCCTGGAGCAAGATCGACTCGCAGAGGTTACGACGTTACGGCAGGTTTTGTGTGGTTGCGAAGCCGTACCATCTAACCTCCTGAACCAATTTTTCGAGAAGCTTCATTCTCGGCAAGGTCGCAATGTGAAGTTGAGCAATTTCTATGGCCCTACCGAAACCTCCATCGGTTCGACAATTTGGGCTTGCCATCCTATTCCTTCAGGCAACGTCCCCATCGGGCATCCGGTTTGGAATACATCCGTGTACGTGCTGAATAGAGAAATGCAACCTGTTCCGGTGGGTGTCACGGGAGAGTTATATATAAGCGGGACCGGTCTGGCACATGGCTATTTGAAGCAGCCCGGCCTGACGGCGGAGCGGTTTGTGGCAGATCCGTACGGGACACCTGGGACACGAATGTATCGGAGCGGTGACCTAGCACAATGGCGAGCAGACGGAAACTTGGAATTCTTGGGGCGGGCAGACTACCAAATTAAAATTCGAGGTTTTCGTATCGAACTGGGAGAGATCGAAGCGCGGATCGCAGAGTACGAGGGCGTGCGCGAAGCGTTGGTGGTGGCTCAGGAAGATACAACCGGAGACAAGCGGCTTGTAGTTTACTTCACCTGCACGGAGGAAAGCGAGACGAGCGAGGGAGCGGAACATTTGCGTGCGTACTTGCTGACGAAGCTGCCGGAGTACATGGTGCCAGCGGCGTATGTGCAGTTGACGTCATTTCCTCTAATGCCGAACGGCAAGAAGGATCGCAAGGCATTGCCGACACCGCAACGGTCAGCGAACAACAGCCGGTGGATACGGACCCCGGAGGAGGAAATCTTGTCCTCCCTATTTGCTGAGGTGCTCGGGTTGGAGCGGGTAGGGTTGGACGATAACTTTTTTGACTTGGGTGGGCACTCATTGCTCGCTGCTCGGCTCGTGACCCGGGTTCGAGCCGCACTCGGCATCGATCTTTCTCTACGGACGTTGCTTGAAACCCCCACTGTAGCCGCACTCGTCACTCGCAAATCTCTCACGATTCATTCTGATCCATTTGAAGTAATGTTGCCGCTGAGAGATCACGGCAAACTTCCTCCCTTATTCTTCATACATCCTGCCGCCGGACTCAGTTGGTGCTATACCGGATTCTTGAAATATCTTGAAGCAGACCGACCACTATACGGTTTGCAGGCTCAAAACTTTACGTCGCCGGAGAACGCTACGCAAACAATCGAGGAGATCGCAGCCGAGTATATAGTTCAAATCCGGAAAATCCAGCCTGAAGGACCCTATCGTCTGCTGGGTTGGTCTTTGGGAGGGCTTCTTGCCCATGCAGTCGCCACTTCGCTCCAAGATCAAGGCGACCTCATTACTTTCCTGGCCCTACTCGATGCGGGTCCCTCATCCCAAAAGGAAGCACCTGAACTTCCTAGTCTGGTGGAGTTTGTGGCGGATCTGTTCGGCGATAACGTGAAGAGTGTGCCGCCGGATTTGACTAGCTTATACGAGTACCTCCGTATAAGCGGTAATTTGCCTAACTCCTTTAGTGAGCGTCACTTTGCGGCGCTGATAGAAAGCTACAGAAACGCCGTTCCCCTAAATCACACGTTTGAGCCGAGAGTCTACTGGGGGGACCTGTTGATTGTAAGCAGCGGCGCTGGGCAAAATGATCCTGAAATCGCGTCCAAGGCATGGGAGCCTTATGTCAGTGGAACGATTACAGTGCACCAAGTCAGCTGTCAACATGGAGAAATGATGAACCCAGGTCCTCTTACCGAGATTGGACCCCTAATCGCAAAAGAATTGAAAAAGTCAGACTTTTGAGTCCGAGATAACCACTCCTTTACGCGAAAGATGCAGCAATTTTTCGCGTGCCGGAATCGGGAGACCAATTGTTCGCCGAGTGCGTCCATGTCAAGTTATTCTGAATAATAAAATCGCCAGGCTCCAGCTTGCACGTAATCTTGCACTTGAAAATGCCCGCATAACTTACTCCCGAATGCCATATTCGCCGCTGGGCCGAACTGTCCATCTGATGGACTTGAAGACCACCTTTAGGTTCCTTAAGCAACCCGCACTGCCTCAACAGTCGCGCGTATTGGGGGGCTGAATCTTTGTCAATGCTGCCTATGGTATCCCAATAAACATACAATTTGCGGTCGAGGATGCTGGAGTGAAATCTTTGAGGTTTCGCCAACACGTCCACCACGGTAAGACTTGGAAACTCCGTTCTGGATTCTTCCAGAACCTGGTCATCCTCTCGTAGAATGTCTGTCGGCAGGTTCAGTCTGTACAAACCCCTTGCCCGCAAAATCTCCTGCTGGGTCAATGGCTTTGGCCCTATTCGTCCTCTTCTCGCCTTCTCCCGCAACGATTGCCAAGCTTCACTCGAATCGTCAGTATTCATTAAGATCGTCTCGCCGCCATCAGTACTGTTTTCATAACAGAAAAAAGAAGCGAGCTGCATCCCGATGAAGCTACTGCCTTCGGAGTGAGGAGGGACAAATTGGTAGTCTTCGCGCTTGTTCACGCTCATGAAGTACTTGCCAATATTGTGGCGATGACCGGCAAATCCGGCAAAACCCGCCTGCAGCTTCAGACTATCGCTAAGACGAAACCTATCTGCGACGTCATACATGAACCTATCTGCCTGCTCTGGGCTGACGTTTCGAATCAATACAACCAGGTCTTCTCGGAGCGACTGCAGAAGAAGATCCAATTCGATCTCCCCTTCATTGTGCTCCACAACCCTCAATCTGCCAGGTTCTTCGGGTATGACCAACTCATCTTCATCATTTGCCATCTTCCAGTCCCTTCTCAACGATTTGACCAGATAGCCAGTGTATATACGTCACGAGTGGAGGTTTTATTTCGAAAAGGACTTTTACGAATCTGCACTGGTGTTCGTCAATTTTGATTATTTTCTCCTGATCTATCGAATTGAAGCGCTAAGTATGAGTCCGTATAGAATTTTCAGCCAAATTTTGTGCATTGAAGAGTGCAAGCTGGTACGGATTTTCATAACAATTGCTGCCTCTTTAATGCGCAAGCTTCGAATTTCCGATAGCAGGTCTTCATGCCAACACGATCGGGATAGACCCACCATCCAAATGGCAGTGAAACCAAAGTAAGAGCCGATCCAACGTAAAGTTTGAGTGGGTGATCCGGCTACCAGTTTGATCCAACCAAACGCGAAGGCGATAAACACTAAAGCGCAACCAGCCGAGAGCACCCCAGCTATCACAAGGAGCCACTTGGCCGCAATATTTGGACCGTAAACTTTGTGCGCTTGCGAATTCATAAACTCCGATGCTCATTGACATCACAACGATCAACAGCGCGACAATTCGAAAGGCCAGAGGCCCAGTCCGGAAAATAAAAATTAGTCCAAGTGCACTGCCAGCAAGCCCGTTTACCAGCAGGGGCCAGAATTTGCTCTTCCCCAAATTCCAGATTCCGGCAACAATCGCGCAAACCTCGGCTGCCAGTGCAAGCGTTCCCAGAACAACAAGCGTGTTTCTGTAGTGCACGAATGTACGCAGACTCAAGGATTCACCAGAACATTGCACAAGTAAACTCGTAGCGCAAAATATCGTATCAAAAATGCCGCACAACGCTAGCAGCGACGAGTTCCTGGTTAACGCTTGGATCATGTGGCCCTCCCGGATCACGATCACCTCTAGGTTCACCATGAATGAGGGCTTAATCGCATGTGATAGCACCGCGTCGAATTCTACAGGTTTTTTGATGCAGTCGTAAAAGAACCTATGGAAGTGAGCGACTTATTATCATATGGCGCGAAGAACCGCGGACGCTCAGTGATGCCTGTTACCAATAATAATTGAACAGTCGTCAAACTTTCACGAAAATTGAATCGATACTACAGGTTGCATTCCGTCCAAAAAAATCGGTAAAACGAGTATCAACTTTGAAATCTGCCCCGTGTTTTGCAAAAAATCGCTCTAGGTCCACTTGCTTCGATCGGCTATCCTCGACGACGAGATAATCGCCTATCCGAAAAAAATCAGAGAAATAAAGAAGGACTGCTGGGGTATTAACGTGCATATCTTCAATCAGCAGCCACGGATGCGGAAAATTGTCGATTAATAAGCGCGGGAAAACGTTCTCGATATGGGAGCAATCGCCCCTAATGAAGGAGATACGCGGATCTTCCAGGTTCGGCCGGTTCAGGTCCGCAGAATATACGTGTCCCTCAATACCGAAGATGCGAAGGAGGTCCGCTAACCAGAGAGCGCTGGCGCCTGTACCTGATCCCAATTCAATAATCGTCGCCGGTTTCAACTCCCACAGCAACATCGAATATATCGCGAAATCAAAAACCGTTTTGAATAGAGAAAGGCCGCGCCACGACAGGCACTCATCGACTCCTTGTGAAGCACTTAACTGCGGATCACCTAACTCCCAGACCAGCCGGTTGCGCGTCTTCGTCTCGGCTGCACGCGACGAGAAGTCGGCGAAACGTGGCTGGTCCTTCAGAAGTTGATAGGCGACAAGAACATCAATCGCGTCCCGAGTCTGACCATCACGTGTTCTCCTATCTGATTCCCGCAAATGCCTCAATACCGAGAGCATCAGGTTATCAAAAAAAGTCGGCGTGCCCGACTGTTCCGTGACGATCTTGCGCCCAACGCTACGCTGGATTCCACCTATAAGAGACCTCAGGCGATTGCTGGCGAGTGATAAATGTTCGTGGTTGGTGCCTGACGGCGCTCTGGATGAATCAAAGAACCCCTGCCGTCCATGCCCGGAATCGTTCCCCATAACTCTCCACCCATTTCCACTCCAGTAGTGTACTCAAAACTCCAAGAAACCACTATTCTGCTTTTCACGTGCTGGGTTGCCATGCTTTGGTTCAGTCCCGCATTTCAGAACTGAACAGGATACTGAACGATGACCTTTGAAGAGCAGCCAGTGAAGAAATTATTAGCATCCGGTTCGACTTTGAACCAAATCACAAAGAGGGAGCAAAGCCGGGCAGACCAGGGCTAAATATAACAAACCATGAAGGCCTGAGATGGCGGATCGATTATCCTCAGGGTTTTCCGAGCAAATATTCATCTAATCAGCAATCGGTTTTCCCTTGATTGCCTCTTTCGTTGTACTATCTTTGCTCGGGCCGGCGAGCTTGCCGTTCCTGTCTACTACGCAGCAATGTTCATTCGTGGATTGGAGACGACATGCAAGTTAACGGTCTGTGGTACGTGCTATCAGCGCGTTCGGAGTGGGAGCACTCCACTCAAATAGCGTTGCGAGCTAAGGGATATGAGGTGCTGCTTGCCCTTACAAACAACAGTGTCTTGGAGCGAACCACCAATAAGCTCGGAGAAACGCCCATATTTTCGGGCTACCTGTTCTTGAGATTTTGACAACCCCGGGAGCATTGCACATGGTTAGTTTTGGCGGAAGATGGGCCGAGGTTGACGAGCGCGAAATATGGGCTTGTTCGATCTATCACTCACCGAAATTTGGTGCGTCAGTCGTGGCCCTATCCGCCCGTAGGAACCCGTGTGACAGTGGAGACAGGTTCCCTCAGAGGGGTCGAAGGACGAATTGTTCAAGGTTCAAAGAGAATGGTTGTTTGCAATGGCCATTGTATTTGATGAGAATACAGTAGTTTCGCCGATCTCTTGAAAACAGCCAATGTTTACAGATTACCAGCCATGCAATTCGTCACATGCTCCCCAAGGATCCGATGAAATGGACATGCAAAGAACGGAAGACATATAAACAAGGATTGCAAATCGTCTCCTTTGCATTCTTGATCGGCGACACCAATTCGACTTAGGTTCGCTTCAACGCCGATCAAAAATCTTTACTGACACCTAAATCAATTGAGAATCCCCAAAGAGTTCTGATTATGAGAGCCATCTCAACACCGATTTCTCGCATCGAACGAGGCGACAGACTTCCACTTTCATTTGCACAGCAGCGGGTGTGGTTTCTGGCGCAGATGGAGGGCGGGAGCGAGGCGTATCACGTTCCCATTGGATTTCGTTTGAGTGGGAATCTGCATCGGAATGCTTTGCGACAGGCGCTTAACAACATTGTCGTGCGACATGAAAGCTTACGCACGACCTTCAATTACACAGATGGGGAGCCGGTGCAGAGAATTTCTGTGGCGGAAGCGAGCCAATTTCATCTGCAGGAACATGACCTACGTCAACATCGCGACGCGAGGCACGAGCTGGATCGCCTTAGCGCTGAGGAGGCACGTGCATCGTTCGATCTGGAAGCCGGACCGTTGATCCGCGGGCGGCTGATTCGTGAGGCAGAACACGAGCATGTACTACTGATCACAGTGCACCACATCGTTTTCGACGGATGGTCGACGGGAGTGTTTGTAAAGGAGCTCAGCGCGCTATACGGGGCCTTTGTGCGTGACGAGGCCGATTCTTTGCCAGAAATGAGCCTGCAATATGTCGACTATGCGGTGTGGCAGCGGAAGTGGATTGAGGGCGATATTCTCGGACGCCAGAGTGAGTACTGGAAGACAACACTGGCTGGAGCGCCGAGATTGCTAGAGTTGCCTACGGACCACGCTCGGCCGATGCGCCAGGATTATGCAGGAGCGTTTGCTGGGATCGTCCTGAATGAGGACTTAGTGGTCGCGTTGAAATCACTCAGCAAGAGACACGGGACAACGCTGCATATGACTTTGCTGGCTGGCTGGGCAGCGCTTCTGGGGCGATTATCTGGGCAGAACGATGTGGTGATCGGAACTCCTGTGGCTAACCGCGGAAGGCTGGAGATTGAAGGGTTAATCGGATTTTTCGTGAATACGCTGGCTTTACGGCTGGATCTCGCGGGCGGGCCGACAGTGGGGGAGTTGCTTACACGAGTGAAGACACAAGCTCTGATTGGACAACAGCATCAGGACATTCCTTTTGAACAGGTAGTGGAAGTCGTTAGACCAGTTCGAAGCCTACAGCATAATCCGCTTTTCCAAGTGATGTTCAACTGGCAGAGTGTCATGAGAGATGAGCTCGAGCTCCCAGGAGTGAAGTTTAAGGTGCTCCCTTCGGCGCCGTACGTGATGGCGAAGGTCGATCTGGTGTTATCGTTACGGGAATCGGGCGGGACGATCGTGGGTGGTTTGGGCTTCGCTACCTCACTGTTCGAACGACCTACTGTCGAGCGTTACTTAGAATACTTGCGCACTTTGTTGCGTGCGATGGCGGCGGACGACAAGCAGATGTTAGATCACGTGCCAATGCTCAGCAGCGCGGAGCGCGATCGCGTTGTCTATGAATGGAATGCCACGGTGGAGGAGCGTCCGGCAAATAAGTGCGTTCATCAGCTGTTTGAGGAACAGGTGGCGATAGCTCCGGAAGCCGTGGCGGTAGTGTTCGAAGACGCATCACTGAGTTATGGCGAACTAAACCGACGAGCCAACCGATTGGCGCATTACCTGCGAGATTTAGGAGTAAAGCCGGATGCGCGTGTGGCGATCTGCTTGGAGCGTAGTTTTGAAATGGTGATTGGACTATTGGCGGTATTGAAAGCAGGAGGAGCGTACTTGCCGCTCGATCCGGCGCATCCAAAAGAGCGGCTGCAGTTTATGCTGACGGACAGCGCGGCGATGGTGATAATAACCCAGATAAAGCTGCGCGAAAAGTTGGAGGAGATCAGCGGAGATGCAATGATCGTGGTGCTCAACTCGGCCGATGGAGGGGCTGGTTCGGATGAGCTGGCGGAACGAAACCTAGAGATTGAAGCGGTCAATCTCACCTCTCATCATCTGGCTTATGTGATCTATACGTCGGGATCTACCGGAGCGCCGAAAGGGGTTATGGTCGAACACGACCATATCGTCAACCTGCTCAGCTCAACGCGGGGCTCGTATAAGCTGGATTTTCGGGACGTAGTTTTACAGGAGACTCAATTTATCTTCGATGCCGCGGTTGGTGAATTCTTTCGGGCGCTGGTGACTGGAGCTAGACTCGTAATGCCGCGACCTGGAGGGCACAAGGAGCCAGCCTATCTTATCGATCTAATACGTCGGAACGACATCACGGTAGTTGGATTTGCGCCCGGAATGTTACGAGCCTTTCTCGACCACGTTTACGCCTCAAAATGTTTGACTTTGGCATATGTGATGTCAGGTGGCGAGGATTTGTCGATGATGGATGTCCGATGGTTCCGGGAGCGACTTCCAAATGCTCTGTTAGAAAATCAGTATGGGCCAACCGAAACTACGGTGTATGCAACTCAATATGTCTGTCACGCTGACGAATCGAGAAAGCCCGCCATTGGTCGACCGATCGGGAACACGCGGATATATGTATTGGACAATCAAGAACAGCCGGTGCCGGTAGGAGTGGTGGGGGAAATATATGTTGCAGGGGCGGGCGTGACACGAGGCTACCTTAACCAGCCGGAACTGACGGCTGAGTCTTTCCGTAGAGACCCCTTTTCAAAGGAGTTGACAGCTCGAATGTATCGGACTGGGGATCTCGGGAGATGGCGTGGAGA
>JALYIG010000161.1 GCA_030775885.1 Acidobacteriota bacterium
CCACCGGACTGTGCTGCCCCGCAGGCAGCTGCACCCGCACCTCAATCTCGGTCACGTCGTCGAGCCCAACCGAAACCGTCTCCGGCAGAATCGTCTTCGTTCCCGCAAACTCCGCGGTCACCGCATACTCGCCCACGGGCAGACGCACAATCAGGAACTCGCCATGCCCGTTTGACAGTGCCCGCATCGCCAGGCCAGTGTCGGTATCGCGTGCTACCACGGCAGCGCCCCGCACTGGAACGCCGCCCGCACCCAACACGCGTCCGCCGATCGCACCGTCCGTCCCGCTTTGTGCCCACAGCGCAGGCGCGATCCCCACCGCCACCAGCGCACCCACCCACACCCGCACCGCCGCCAACCACCCACTCCAGCCGCGACCGTGCCCAATCCTCATCGACCCTCGTTCCAAAGCACAAGGGCCGCACGAAGACATCCGGATCACCCGGCTACAACCGGGCAACCCGCCTTCACGCGCCCTCCGGTACATCCTGCGGGAGAGAGATACAACGCGTTCTTCCTGCCCGACGCACATTCCGCCAGACACAACCAGTCGCGCGCCGTTTCCAGCACCTGCGAAACGAGCCCGCGACAGCCAGCCGAAGACTAACCGACTTTTCCCATTCTGGGAAGTACCGCCGTCACACGACTTAGGTTCCCCTTTTCCCGCGCCTCACAGCCGAAAAGAAAAGGGCGGCAGCCGAAGCCACCGCCCTCGAGTACTTGCCTACGAGTCGTTAGAACGACACACGCGCTCCAAACTGGAACTGCCGTACCTGGTACGCGTAGTTGCCGTTCACGCCCGAGGTCGACGGAATTCCGAAGAAGTTGCTCACGGGCGTGGTCGATGTTGCGTTCGTCACGGTCGCGGTCAGAGTGTTTCCTGACAGCGAGAATGCGCCGGTGTTTACTGATGTGATATTCCTGTGGTTGGCCAAGTTGAAGCCTTCCGCCATCAGTTCGACCGAAACACCTTCCTTGACGCGGAAGTCCTTCTGTAGACGTGCATCCAGCACGATGTCGCGCGGCTGGGTCAGCGTGTTCCTTCCAAAGAATGGAATGTAGCTGGACACGCCCGTTCCCGCGATGCCGGAGGAGTATGGCTGTAGGCAGTCGTTCAACGGTTTCGCGCCCGGACCCGAGCACGTACCATCCGTTTGCTGGCCGGGCGAACCCGTGCTGATCCCGTACGAGTAGGGCAAGCCGCTCTGAACCTGTACCAGCGGCCGAATCGACCAGCCGTTGGTGACATACGTCAGCGGACCGTGGCCCTCAGATCCCGGGATTTTCACCACTGCCCAACCTACCGCACGGTGGCGGATGCTCAGGCTCGAAGTGCCGTAGTTGGAACGTCCATTGGCAAAGGGATCAAGCCAGTTGTTCGTTCCGGCTGAAGTGAAGCCCGCGACGTTGTAGTCCAGAGCATGCGCCCAGGTGTAGTTCGCGTCGAACGTAATCATCTTCCACTGCCGGTTGGTGATATCCACCGAGAGTGCGTTGTAGTTTGAGTTCGCGTTGCTCAACGTGTCGGTGATCGCGTTGTACGCGCGATTGATCGTGTTCGCGCCACTCGTCGTGTATCGCGAGGAGTAGACCCGCTGCGTAAACGTTGTGCCGGCAGGAATGCCGTTACAAATACCCTGGTTGCAAGCTGTGGTGTACGTCACGTTATAAAACTTCGTCGGGTCCAGGTTGGTGTTGATGTAGTTCGGCAACTCCTTACCCAGCGCTCCCAGGTAGGCAATCGAGAACACGCTGTGCGCCCCAAGGTCCTGCTGGATGCTTAGATCCATCTGCTCCGTATAAGGAGTATGCAGATTCGCATCCAGGTACTGGACGCTGAACAGGCCTGCGGGTGGCTTCGTAGTAGGCGTTTGCGGAAACTTGATGTACACAGGAGCCGCCGTAGTATTAAGGTTGGTCGCATTGAAGGCCGTTAGCTGCGTCTGCCCGTTCGCGGTGCCTGTATTGACATATGTATTCAGCAGCACTCCGTTCGGGATTCTGCCGTAATACAGTCCGAATCCGCCGTGGACCACGGTCTTGCCCTTTCCGAACGGATCCCACGAAAAGCCGAACCGCGGAGAGATGTTGTTCTTGTCCGAAGGATGGTTGGCTTCCTGCGGAACGTCCGTCGCCACAGCGCTCGCATAGGGTGCCGGCAACATCTCGTAGTCGTACCGCACGCCCAGGTTCAAAGTGAGCCCGGGCATCACCTTCCAGTCGTCCTGCACAAAATAGCCGGTGTCCAGTGTGGATAGATCGTAAACCAGCCCGCCGAAACCTTGAGTCAACCCGCTATGGCAGCCGTAGTTGTTGCCGGTTGTGCTCAGCGTCGGGGTACCTGAAGCCGTCAGCGGGTTGCAAACGCCGCTCGGCTTCAGGATGTCAGCCAGGAACAGTGTTGCATTCGCATAGCTGTATGCGCCATTGCTTTGGAACAGGTTGTTCTGCAAGTCATAGTTGTGATCGAGGTCGGCCCCGAAACGAATGGTGTGACGCCCTACCTGCAAGGACGCCGTGTCGCCAACCTGCCACTTCCGCTCATCCGGATACGATACGCGGTAGCTATAGTACGGCGAGCCGACATTGAAGCCGCCGCCGGATGTAGCAATGGAGGCATAGGTGTACACACCGTTGCTTCCCTTCACATGCGCATTGCTGTAATCGGTAAAGGGCTGCTGGCCTTCGTCATTCAGTTCGCGCGCGTACTGGTAGCGAATCTCGTTCGTTACCCTCGAAGTGATCAGCGAATTCAGCTTGGCCACACCATAGTCCAGCTTCACGAAGTCCGTTCCGAAGGCGTCGCGTGCATAGGCCAGAGCCGCCTGGGTCTGAACGCCGCCCGGCGAGTCCCACCGCAGACGATGATAATAAACGTCGAGAACATTCTTCGGATTGATCTGCCACGTCAGTTTCGGCGTGTTGATCAGCTGGTTGCCGAAACGCGGAACTGTGCCTAGGTCGCCCTGCAGGTCCGCAAGGGCTGTCGCGCACTGAGCCGCCGACGCGCCCGTCGCGGTCAGCAGCGCGGAGCTGCAGGCAGCGGCAAGAGTGGACGGATTGCCCGAAACAGCCGTACCCGGGAAATTCCTGTGAAACGTATCAAACGCGTAAAACCAGAACAGCTTGTCCTTAATCAGAGGCCCACCTACAGCGAACCCATACTGGTTGCGTTTGTCCTTAGGACGAATCACGACCGCCGGGCCGCCCAGAACCGGATTCGGAATTGTCGTCTTCTCGTTCTTGGAGCTGAACTCGTCGCCGCGATGGAAGAAGTACACCTCTCCATGCAGCTGGTTGCCGCCCTGCTTCGTTACCGAGTTAACAACGCCGCCCACCGCATGCCCAAGCTCGGCGGAATACACCCCCGTATTCACCTGGAACTCGCGCACCGCTGCCTGCGATGTCGAGTATCCGGCGCGCGTACGCCCACGCTCTTCGGAGAAGAACGCCTGGTTGTCGTCTACGCCATCAATCTGCACACTATTTGACACCGAAGGCATCGCCCGGAAGCTAAGTAATCCGAATCCCGAAGCGTCGTTGGTCACGCCCGGCGTCGTCAAAGCCAGCGAAGACCAGCGCCGATTATTGATTGGAATGCCCTCAATCTCCTTCGTATCCAGGTGCCCGCCGAACGCCGCCGAATCGAAGTTCAAAACCGGGATGCTCGCCGTCACTTCCACCGTCTGCGACGCCGAACCGGTCGTCAGGTGGGAATTTAACTCCGTCACCTGGTTTACCTGTACAACCACACCCGAAGAGCGTTCCTCTTTAAACCCGGGTACCGAAATCGTCACCGTGTACGTTCCCGGTGCAAGCAGAGGTGCCTTGAAATCTCCGCTCTCCCCCGAACTCGCCGCGACATCCGCGTTGGTCGCGTCATTATGAATCGTGATCTTGGCATTCGGCACCACCGCACCGGTTGCGTCAAACACTGTGCCAGAGATGCCGCCCTGCGTCGTAGACTGCGCCAGCGACTGCACCGTCGCCACACAGACCAGCGCGATACAGACACTCAGTGCCGTCATCCGCGTCTTCATAATCCATTTTTTGAACATTTGACTCTCCTCAGTTGCAAAATTGGGTGGGCTGGTTTCCGCCGTGCCGAACGCCTTCATGTCTGCGTTCGCCTGTCGCGGTATCAAATCTTCATGTGTGGTCGATTGAGAGGCTTCGTACCCATACTGGCATCTCTGTGTCAATAAAAGGTTACGATCCGTTCCGAAAATAAAATAATACTCATCGGCGGCGGGCAATTCCCCGCGCTGCAACTCATGCAAATTCAAGGTATGCCTCTAGCTTACTCTGCTTCCGCTACACTTGAAAGTGAATAATATGTTCATTGATGAAGCACGTATACGCGTAAAAGCTGGTGACGGCGGAAATGGCTGCATGGCCTTCCGCCGGGAAAAATTCGTCCCCCGCGGCGGCCCCTCCGGTGGTGACGGTGGTCACGGCGGAGACGTCCTGATGTCCTCCTCCCTCTCCCACAACACCCTCGTCCACTTCCGCTTCAATCCCGAGCACAAATCCGAGCGCGGTGGACACGGCCTTGGATCCAACTGCTCCGGCAACGCAGGCGAGCCCACTACCCTCAAAGTCCCCGTCGGCACCCTGCTCTTCGACGACGCCACCGGAGAGCTAGTCCACGACTTCACCCGCCCCGGCGACACCATCGTCGTCGCCCGAGGAGGCCGCGGAGGCCGTGGCAATCAGCACTTTGCCACTTCAACCCACCAGGCTCCGCGTGAGCACGAACTCGGTCGCGCCGGAGAAGAACGTTCCTACCGCCTCGAACTCCGATTGCTCGCCGACGCCGGCCTGGTCGGCTACCCGAACGTCGGCAAGTCGACCCTCATCTCCCGCATCTCCGCCGCCAAGCCAAAGGTCGCAAACTACGCCTTCACCACCCTCGAGCCCAACCTCGGCGTAGTCCAGGTCGGCGACTTCCCCCACGAGCTTTCCTTCACCGTAGCCGATCTCCCCGGCCTCATCGAAGGCGCCCACCTCGGTCACGGCCTCGGAATCCAGTTCCTCAAACACATCGAGCGCACCTCCGTCATCGTCCACCTCGTCGACGTCTCCGACGCCAGCGACACCGTCGAAGGAAACGCCCGCCCCGACCCCGTCGCCGACTTCAAAGCCATCACCGCCGAGCTCGAAGCCTTCGATCCCGCCCTCGCCGCCAAGCCCACCATCCTGGTCGCCACCAAAGCCGACGCCGCCAATCCCGACAAACTTAAGAAACTCGCAGCCTTCGCCAAACGCCGCAAGCTCCCCTTCTTCACCATCTCCGCCGTCTCGGGCGAAGGCATTGACCCGCTCAAGTTCGCCATCGCCGACCTGGTAGCCGCACACCGCCCGCACCCCATCGACCTTGACGAACCCAAGCCCGCAGCCGCATTCAAACCCGCCAAAGCCAAACCTGCCTACCCACCTCCAGCCCCGAGAGCCCGCGGTCGTGCCCACTAGAAGCTGCCGGAAAACTGTCTCTGAGTTCTCGTTGACTCACCACTCATTCGCGTCAACACCGCTCGTCTGGTCAAATCTTTCTATAGACTTGATACTGCGCTCCTCCCGAGCGGCATCCGCACCATCAGCAGTCTTTCGAGGAATTGATTAATGAAGCTTCGGTACTTTGCCACTGTCGTCGTTCTCGCTCTGACGACCGTCGCGGCCCACGCCCAGACTCAAGGTAACGTCGGCCTCTACTTCAACCCCGTCGCCATCCGCATCAGCAATTCCAATGCAGATACAGGCCCCTTCGCCTTCCTCGGCCAGAACGCCACCTCCAATGTCTTTTACGGATACGACCTCGGCGGCTTCTACGACTTCTACCACTCCGGCTCACTGAGCGCAGGCTTCGATATGCGCTTCGCCGACCTCCACGCCAACAACGCCATGCTCAAGGACTTCCTCGTCGGCGTTCGCGTCTCGGGCCAGCCATTTGCCCGCCCCTTCAAGCCTTACCTCCAGGCCTCAGTCGGAAATGGCCGCACCAAGGCTCCCAACAGCACTGTGCGCGTCAGCAAACTGGACTATGCCGTCTTCGGAGGCGTGGATTACACGCTCGCGAAGCACGTCGACTTCCGCGTCTTTGAAGTCGGATACGGCTCGATGGTCACAGTCAGCACCGCCACTGTGGGAGCAGGTGGCAATTTTCCAACCAAAGCATCTACCCTTCTCAACTTCAGCTCCGGCCTCGTCTTCCGCTTTTAAGAAGCCCCCCTATCCCTGGTCGAATATCGGCCCAGGATGTTTTTCTTGGTTCTTTTTTCGCCACCGGAATCTTTCCGCTATAGAAATTTGCTGACATTACCCCTTCTGTTCTATATGCTCATCGCTGCGCTAAAAACCTCGCAAAAGGAACATCGATGAAACTGCGAACCATAGCTTGTGCTCTTGCTGTTGCCCTCATACCTGCCGCTGCTCATGCCCAGTCCGGAGTGTATTTGACCTTCGACGCCCAGCAGTTTACGCAGGAGGGTGTCCTCACAAATCCAGGGACCCATGGCAATATCGACCGCCCCTGGCTCTATGGGCCAGGCTACGGCGCTTACTACGACATCACCCGCCTGCCCTACATTGGCAAGCTCAAAACCGGACCCTTCGCCGTGGGCATCGACGGCCGCGGTGACACCCTCCGCCTCTCCGCCTACGGTTCCACCTTCAACCGCCAGGACGGCCTCTTCAGCATCCGGCTCGCCACCAAGAACACGGTCAAGGGTGTCACTCCCTACATCCAGGGCGGCTTCGGCATAGCCCACACCAAAGTCCCATTCCGGACTTTCTATAGCAACAACTTCATCTACCAGTTCAGCCTGGGCGTCGACAAGAAGATCCAGAAACACATCGACTGGCGCGTCGTCGAAGCCAGTGCCGGGACCATGCAGAACTACTCCACCGGCTACTATCCCGCCGGTATAGGCCCCAACCAGAGCAGCTACCTCGTCACCCTGGCCACCGGATTCGTCTTCCGCATCAAGTAACTCGGCGTTATCGAGAAGGGTGGGTTGCCTTCCTCCACCCGCCTCCAATCCGGGTGCCCCGTCCAAGCTCCGCTTGGGCGGGTCAGAGCCACAAACCTCCCTGTACCCGCCACACAGGCCGCAACTCCCCCTTTTGCCGTAGCATAGTCAGAATGGCGGGTGCCCCGTCCAAGCTCGGCTTGGGCGGGCTAGGGCCACAAACCTCCCTGTACCTGCCGCACAGGCCGCACCTCCCCCTTTTGCCGTAGCATAGTCAGAATGCGCGTAGCCTTCTTCGGCGGCACATTCGACCCCATCCACCGCGGCCACCTCCGCCTCGCCGCCGCCGCTGCCCAGGCCTTCGCCCTGGACGAAATCCTCTTCGCCCCCGTAGGTCACCAACCCCTCAAATCCGAAGGCGCCATGGCCTCCTTCGCCGACCGGGTAGAAATGGTCCGCCTCGCCCTGGAAGTCCAGCCACCAGGCATCGCGCAGACCGCCCACTTCCAAGTCTCCACCCTCGACGCCCCACACACCGACGGCTCTCCAAACTACACCGTCGACACCCTTCAGGCCCTCGCCCTCGAATACCCAGCCGCCCAGCTCTTCGTCCTCGTCGGAGCAGACAGCTTCCTCGACCTCCGTCGCTGGCGCTCGCCCGACCGACTCCTCGCCCTCGCCGAATGGATCGTAGTTAGCCGCCCTGAGTTCCCCCTAACCGACGCCCAGTTCGCCCCTCTGTCGCTCACCCCGGCCCAGCGCACCCGAGTCCACCTCCTCACCACCATGCACGAGGACGTCTCCGCCACCGACCTGCGCCGCCGCCTCCGCCTGGGCGACCCCTGCCCCGGCCTCCTCCCCACCCCCGTCGCGGCCTACATCCGCGCCCTCCACCTCTACCGCTAACCCCCACACGCTTCCTGGTTGTTTGTCATTCCCGAAGGGAATCTGCTTCTCGCTCGTTCGGCCCATAAGCCGGATAACCCCTTTCATGGCAGTTCCGTCGCGTTGAGGCGATGTGCGCCTCCCTTCCCTCCGCGTGTCATTCTGAGCGCGGCGAAGAATCCCCGCATTCCGCTCGCCCAACCACCAAATTTGTAGTCGCGATAAATTCCCCTGTGTTCTCTTGCTCTCTCTTAACCCCCTCATTCACTGTGGCCTACCGCTCGAAAAACTATGTTTCTCGAAAATCCTAAGCAAATTCGCGTGTCAAGTCCCCAAATCACCTAACTCTTTGATCCAAAAGGCAATAAGCCCTGCACATTAGTTACGGTCCGAAGCATACAATTAACGTAGTTAGGATGAACAGAGAAAGCCCGGCGCAACTCGCCGGGCTTTCCCATTTAACCGGGAGGCACAAAAATGATTCAAAAGCCGATGACTACGTCCCATCCGCAACACCTTTGGCTTCCCAGGAGGAAGTGGAAAGCCTCAAGAGATCCGGACCTAACCACATTTTAATCAATATTTTAGCGTTATTCTGGGGGGGGGAGGGGTTACTCCGCCCTCTTCACCTCAGCCTCCACCGCGCCCTTCCCCAGCCGCGCCCGGATCTTCTCTCCCACCCGAACCTCAGCCGAATCCCGCAGAAGCTTCCCACCCTCGCCATACACCAGCGCATACCCACGGCTCAGCACCGCTACCGGCGACAGTGCCTCCAGCCGCGCCAAAGCCTGCTCCACCCGGCCTCTCCGGCTTGCAACCGTCGCCGCTCCCAGCCTTCCCAGCGTCTGCTCTGCCCGCTCCAGCCGCCGCTGCGCCAGCCCTAGGTGCAGAGCCGGATTATGCCGCTCGACTCGCGCCGTCAAATCCGCCAGCCGGTGCGCCCCAGCCCGCGCCCGCCGCCCCATCGCAGATTCCAGCCGGTGTCGCAGGTCGTCCACCCGCTGCCCGCGCCGTCCGGTCAGAGCCAGCAGCCGGTTCCGTATCTCCCCCACCGACACGGCCGAAAACTGCTGCCGCGCCAACATCAGTTGGTACCGGACCGCCCGCCGCACCCGTGCATCAAGGGACTGCACCCGCTCCTCGATCCGGTGCTGCGCCGCCGTAATCAACTCCGCCGCAGCCGATGGCGTCGGCGCCCGCAGATCAGCCACAAAGTCCGCAATCGTGAAGTCCGTCTCATGCCCGATCGCTGAGACCACCGGCAGCTCGGACGAAGCAATCGTTCGCGCCAGCGCTTCGTCGTTGAAGCCCGCCAAGTCCTCAATCGAGCCGCCGCCGCGCGCAATCACGATCACCTCGACCCAGCCCGGATTCTCATTGAACCAGCGAATTCCGGCAGCCACCGAAGCCGCGCAGCCAGGCCCCTGCATCACCGCCGGATACACCAGCAGGTGCAGCCGGGCATGCCTCCGTCGCACCACCTTGATGATGTCGTGCAGCACCGCTCCACCCGTCGAAGTCACCACGCCAACGCATCGCGGAAATGCCGGCAGCGGTCGCTTTCGCTCCGCCGCAAACAGTCCCTCCGACTGCAGCCGCGACTTCAGTTGCTCAAAAGCAAGCTGCAGCGCGCCCGCTCCCCGAGGCTCCAGCCGCTCGGCGATCAGTTGCAGTTGCCCGCGCGATTCGTACACCGACACGCGCCCCCGCGCCAGCACCGCCAGCCCATCCTGCGGCCGGAACTTCAGCAGCAGAGCCTGCCGCCGGAACATCACCACCGGAAGCTGCGCCTCGCCGTCCTTCAGCGTGAAATACACATGCCCGGACGGTGCCGGACGGCAATTCGAAATCTCGCCCTCAACCCACACGTCGGCGTACTCGCCCTCAACCTGCTCGCGAATTCCGGCGACCAGTTGCCGCACACTCCACGGTGCCGCCGCGCTGCCGGGTCGCGGCCTCTCCACCGCAACAGGAGCAGCCGCCATCACAGGAGCTTCGCGCTCCGCAACCGCACGCACTCGTTTCGCCGCAGCCGGTTTCAGCCACAGATCAGCCAGCGTTCCCTGCCGCTCGTCGCTGTCCTTCTTCGTCGCCATACCGCATGAGTCTAGCATCGGCGCGAGTGCAGCAAGCCGCGCAAAACGGCATAATGGAAGCAGAGAGTAGCCATGCTGTCATTCAAGGAAATGTCGGTTCTCAGCTCCGTCGTCGGCGCCGCAGCGGTCATGGCCTGGCGCGTCCGCGAGGGCCGTTCCGCCGTCACCCTGCGCAAGATCGTCATCCCGCCGCTCGGCATGGCGACCGGATTCTGCATGTTCCTGGTCCCGGCCTTCCGCATCCCGCTGCTCTGGGCCGCCGTCGCCTTCCTGCTCGGAGCCACCGCGCTCGCCTACCCACTGCTGCGCACCTCGCGCTTGGTCCGCGACGGCGAAGCCATCATGATGCAGCGCTCCAACGCCTTCTTCCTGGTCGTAGTCCTGCTCGCCGTCATTCGTATCGCCGCCCGCACCTACATCGACCGCTACATCGATGTCAGCCAGACCGGCGCGCTCTTCTTCGTGCTCGCCTTCGGAATGATCCTGCGCTGGCGCATGCGCATGTACTTCGAGTATCGCCAACTCACTGGCGTCCAGGCTGGCTAACGAAGCGCCGCGTCGCGCACCAACACAACCGGTCCAAGCAGACCCGAAGGCCGCAGCGGAGACTGCGCCGTGTACGGCGTAATGTCAGGAAAGGTATACTTCGTAGCATTCGGTTGCTGATCGCCGACCAGCCGATTCACCCAGGTGTTCACCACCTTAATCGTCACCTGATTCTTCCCCGGCTTCAGCGCCTTCGTCACATCCAAACGATACGGTGCATGCCACACCTGCCCGAGCGGCGTCCCATTCACCGTCACCTCCGCCAGTTCTTCCACGTCGCCCAGATCGATCCACAAGCTCGCCCCAGGCTTGAACCAACCCGCCTGCGCCTCGATCGTTTTGGTGTAAGTCCCCGCTCCCGAGAAATACTTCACGCCAGCATCCCCGCTGTCGGTCCATGAAACCAGCTTGTCCAGCGTGGCCGTCGCTGGCGCACCGCGATTCGCCTGGAAGCTCACCTTCCACGGTCCGTCGAGCGTCGTCAGCTTCATCTCCTCAACCGCAGGCAAAGTCCGCGCGGGTGACGCTGCCATCTTGCCGAATACCACGAACACCGTCCCCCACGGCTCAAGATGCAGCGGCACAGTCGTGTGACCATCCGCAATCTTGTACGACACCGCCTCGGACTTGCCCGTCTCCGCATGCCACAGTTCTGGCATCTTGCCCGTCACGCGGAAGGTCGCGTCCACCGTCTCGTCGCGGTCGTTGCGATTGTCCAAAAAGTAGATGTCACCTCCCGCCAGCTTGCGATGCACAAACACGATCCGCGTATCGCTCTCCGGCTTGCTGTGCTCGAAGTCCGGCGCAACATTCATCGCTTGCAGCGCGGCCGCCGCGTCCTGTCCCGCGAACACTTTGCCCTTGCCGACCGTATGCAGCCCGCTTCCGTCGCCAAACAAGTCATCATTCAGCCTTCGAAATTCAGCCTGATCATCCGCGAGACTCGGCGTGTCCACTGGCTTCCCGCCCGCAACCACCGCGCCCTGCTCCACCAGTTTGTGCAACGCCCGCAGCACCGGCAGCGACATGTGCTTGCTATATGGATCGAGCACAAGCAAGCGGTAGTTCATCCCACTCGCCGTCGTGATCCGCCCGTCAGCCGCGCTCAGCACATGGATTAGCCCATCCGCATTGATGTAGTCGAAGCCGTACCCCGCAGGTACATTTGGCGCGGAGTTCCCAAAGATCGCCGTAATATTCGAATCCTCGCCATAGAAATAGAGCACGTCCGCCGCGAAGCGTCCCTGCTGCAGCATGTAGCTGCTGCGCGCCAAATAATCCACCCAGGGCTTAGCGTCCTCCGCCCACGTCTCAAAGCGATTGAACCACTGGCCGTACGGTCCAAGCGTCAGCCCCGGAGCCTTGTCCACCAGCGGCTGATGCGCCGACTCGTGGATTATAAAACGGTTGATCCCGTTCACCAGTTCCTGATCCGCAGTTGGCTTCAACGTCCCCGGCGACCACGCCCACGCGCTATTGATTCGCGCCGTCATCGATTCCGCCGCCGCCAGGTTCTGCCCATAAATATGCGCCACTGAAGCCGATTCGCGATCGTCCGCGTTGTAGCCGAACATCTCCTTGTTCACTCCCGGCGCCTGCACCCACATCGCACTCATCGGGATATCGTTCATCTTCTTCACTTCCATACCATCGGCGATATACGCGCGTCCGCCTTCGTGCGATTCGCCGTAGTGGCCCATGCCGCGCTCCTTCAGCGTCTTCTCCAACTGGCCGTAATGTTCGGTCGCGCTCAGATCGGCAATCGTCTTGCGCATGTCCCACAAAAACTGGTCGCTGGCCTGCGAGCTCTCCACCACGTGCCCCGCCAGCACCGGTAGCCACGGATGAGGATCATATCCACGCAACCGCGTAAAGTCCGCAATCATGTTGTCCGTCCAGTTCTGTGTGCCAGCCTCCCAACTGTCGTTGATCACATATTTGATCCCGCGCTTGCCCATGAACTCCGCCCCGACCGTCTCCTTATAGCTGTCGAGATACTTGTCCATGTAGTCCTTCACATACCGCGCATTCAGTTTGTCCACCTCCAGCCCGGTGGCCTCTTTTGTCGCCGGATGATTCGTAATCCCAAGCAGCGAGTAGCCAATCCGCATCACCACCCATCTGCCTGCGGACGGCGTCCAGTCCAGCGTGCCGTCCGCATGCATCCTGGACGTCAGATCGATCACATCGGCCACGCCAATCACACCTGCAGCGTCCGCCGCAGGCGTAGCGAAGCCGTACAGGTCCGGCATTTGCGTAAATGCTGCCTTCTCTTCAAAGCGGTTCACCTGCGCATCCGGGTGCAGCACAAGCTCCGCCAGCGCAATATCCGCCGGTGCCCGCGCAGCCGCACCAGCTCGCGCAGCCGCTGGCGCGCTCGCCGTAAACGTCATGCGAAAGTACTTCGCCGTCACAGCAGCAAATGCGATCGTGTGCTCCGCCGATCCGCCCTTCGGCACCACGGCAACCATCCGAAAGCTCACGCCATCGTCACTCGCCTCCAGCGCCTCGCCCGACTCCGCACTTCCTCCGCGAACGAAGTAGTCGTCTCCCGGCCCACTCGGCACGCGCACAATCGTCAGCGCATTGATCCTCTGCGGCTGCGGAAACTCATACTGAATCCAAGCCTTCTCTCCCGCCACAGTCGCCTTGGGCAATTCGGTCGACTTCGTCAGGTCGCCATCGCTCAGTAGCGCCGCATCGATCTTCCCTCCGCTCGAAGTGATCTTTGCCTGCTGCATCTGCACAGTCGGCGCGCGATAAGCAACCACCGTGCTGTCCGCGTAGAACTGAGGCTCCGAGAACGCACTGCTCGAAGCAGCGATATTCTGAAATGGTCCATTATTCGTTGGTGGATGAGCCAGCGTCCCCGCGAACCGCTTGCCGCCTTCCACCACCGTCTCGCTCCAAACATACTTCTTCATCGCCTCTGGCCCTGTCACCCAGGGCCCGCCGCTCTCGCTCCACCCAGGCGAGCCCGCAATCCCCTCTTCCATCCCAAACTTATCCGCCAGCGTCGTCGCGTACTTGAACGCATCCTTCCACTCCGGCGTCATGTACGCCAGACGCTTGTCCACCACTTGCGGCGTCGCCAATGCCGCATCAAAATTCTGAAACCCGCCAATCCCCACCCGGTGCATCCACTCCAGGTCGAGCTTGATTCCTTCCTTGCTGATGTTGCCGTTCATCCAGTGCCACCACACCAGGGGCCGCGCACTCTGCGGCGGAGTCACAAAACCTTTTTTCAGCAGATCGCCACCACCTGCAGGCGGCTTGGTCTGTGCTCTGGCCGAACCATGCAGCATGACTAGAGACAAGGTGATCCCAACTACGATTCGATAAACCTTCGCCAAACCCGACGGCATTTCCGTATTCCTCATGCACCAATCCTCTTCACACCGCGTTTTCATCCGTTTTACGACTGACGCGCAATATACCAGAGGGTCCGAGCGCGTGGGAACAAACGCCCAACCACATGCACCCAACACGTCGCAAGCGTATGTGATCAATGTCACAGACGATCTCTGGCGCGGGCAATAACCTGACAGCGGTCGGATCAATTCATCAGAGCAACTCCGGCCATCACAGGGAAAGAACCTGCCTTCGCCCAAACGAGGCACGTCCATTGCTGTCTCGAAGCTGTGCGAATCCTCGCAGAATGTGCACCACCGAAGGCCTACACCACAAGTCCACGAATAGCTCAGCATAGAAGGGCTTTGCGAATGAACGGTTTCCCGAACGTCGATCCCATCCCCCTGCCAGCTCCCATCTGGCTCTTCAAGCTACTGCACATCCTCACGCTTTCGCTTCACTTCGTGGCCATGCAAGTCTTGGTCGGCGGCCTGCTCATCGCCGTCCTCCTGAACCTCTTCGGCCGTTCCGACGCCGCTTCCACAGCAGCCGCAGCCATCGCGCGCCGCCTCACCATCGTCATGACCTACGTCATCAACCTTGGCGTTCCGCCGCTGCTCTTCGCCCAGGTGCTCTACGGCCGCGCCATCTACACCTCGAGCGTCATGATCGGTGCACGCTGGATCGCCGTTGTCCCGGCACTCATCCTCGCGTACTGGCTGCTCTACCGCTTCGCCGCAGGCCTCGAGGCCGGCAGAAAAGTCTGGCCGCTCGGCCTCATCGCCTGGACCATCATTGGAGCCATCGCCCACGTCTACTCCACAAACATGACGCTGATGCTCCGCCCCGAAGCCTGGCAGAGCATGTACTCGGCCTCCTCCAGCGGAACCCACTTGCCGGTAGGCGATCCCACCACCATTCCACGCTTCCTCTTCATCCTCATCAGCGGATTCGTCGCCGCCGGCCTCTGGCTCATCTATCTCGGCGGCCGCAAGTCATTCTCTCAAGCCGACGGCAAATTCCTCTCAGCCCTCGGCGGACGCATCGCAGCCGTCGCCGCCGTCGTGCAGATCGCCGCAGCCTTCGCTGTCTATCGCGTCCAGCCCGCCATCGTGCAGGCCGGGCTCCACGACCACGCACTCTACAAATTCGCCGGCCTTGGATGGCTCGCGCTCACCGCTGTCGTCCTTCTCTTTGCAGCCTTCGCCGCCTTCACCAAGCCAGTCAACGCCATCGTAAGTTGGGCTGCAGTCCTCATCGGCGTCCTGCCCATCGCGCTGATGACCATCTATCGCGATGGCATCCGTGACCTCACCCTGCTCAGCAAGGGATACGACGTCTGGGCTCGGGTCGTCGTCACCAATTGGAGCGTCGTCGGAATCTTCCTCGTCGTCTTCGTCGCCGGCCTCGCAACCATAGGCTGGCTCATCTCGGTCGTCGCCCGAGCCACACGAGTTATGGAGAGTGCCGCCTAGCCATGAGCGATTTTCCCGTCATCATAGAACCCACCATCCCTGTCGATACCGAGAGCAATCCCACCCGACGCGCCTTTATGGGCGTCGCAACCGCCGCCGGCCTCTGCTACATCGGAGCCATTGGCTACCCCATCTACCGTTATCTCGCCTCACCGGCCGAAATGGCAGCCAGCGAAACCGCAGTCTCCGAAGTCACCCTCGATAAAGCTGAGGACCTGCCCGTGCGCACCGCCCTGATGTTCAAGTTCGGCAGCACGCCCGCCATGCTCATCCACAACGCGGACGACTCGTGGGTCGCGCTCAGCGCCGTCTGCACCCACCTTGGATGCACCGTCAAATTCGAGCCCGAGTTGAACCGCATCCACTGCTCCTGCCACGGCGGCGTCTACGATCCGCACACCGGCAAGAACGTCAGCGGACCTCCGCCCAAGCCGCTCAAGGCCTATAAAGTCAACGTCGGCGCCACCAACGTTGTAGTCTCCCGCGCGTAGTCGTTCGAGACAGGGACACGTTCCAGAAAGGAAAACGAAATGGCTGGCACCGTTACCGATCCTCCCGTAGATACATCCACAGAGATTGCTTCGCCCGCGGTTATTTCTCCAGCAAAACCACTCTCTGAAAACGTACGCAAAGACAGGGGAACGGCGGATGCGGTCTATACGTGGCTCGATGAACGTCTCGGCCTCGGCGACGTGATCGCGCTCGCGCGCCACAAGCGCATCCCCGTCCACTCGCAATCGTTCTGGTACTACTGGGGCGGCATCTCACTCTTCCTCTTCCTCATTCAGATCTTCACCGGCGTCCTGCTGCTCGTCTACTACCGCCCCGGAGCGGAAGCATTCGAGAGTGTCCGTCAGATCACCTACGTCATGCACTTTGGATGGCTGATTCGCTCCGCCCACTCCTGGTGCGCGAATCTCTTCATCTTCTCCATCCTCGTACATATGTTCTCCGTCTACTTCATGAAGGCCTACCGCAAGCCCCGCGAGATCGGCTGGTTCACCGGCATCGGCCTGCTCTTCCTCGGCGCGGTCTTCGGCTTCAGCGGCTACCTGCTTCCCATGGACGAGCTCAGCTACTACGCCACCAAGGTCGGCCTGCAGATTCCCGCCTCCATCCCCTTCATGGGAGCCTTCACCAGCACCATGCTGCGCGGTGGCCCGGAGGTCAGCAGCTTCACGGTGCAGCGCTTCTTCGCCCTCCACGTCGTAGTCCTTCCGCTGCTTTTCCTGCCGCTGTTGGGCCTTCATCTGTTCCTGGTCCAGAAACACGGCAACGCCCTCCCACCCAGCGAGGAAGCCAAGCCGCTCGCCACACGCCAAAGCATCCCCTTCTTCCCTAACTTCTTTCAGAAGGACCTGGCGATGTGGCTCATCTCCCTCAATGTCC